>NZ_JBEZXS010000065.1:0-31530 GCF_040638185.1 Streptomyces sp. NPDC026672 | reverse complement strand
TCAACGTGCTGTTCGCGATGCTCCGCGACGGCACCTTCTACGAACCCAGAACCCCACGCCTCGCTTGACGAAAGACATAGAGGCACCCCCCCGGGCCCGCCCCGGCCCTCCCGCGCGGGGATCCCGCGCGGACGGATCTCCTGGATCTCCTCGGGATCAACCCTCGGCCGATGTCAGTGCCGTCACGTAGGCTCGCAAGTGACGCAAGACATCTGCCGCAACGAGGGAGGGGGCCCACGTGCTCATCGACACCTACGGCCGGGTCGCCACCGACCTGAGGGTCTCGCTGACCGACCGCTGCAATCTGCGCTGCACGTACTGCATGCCCGAGGAGGGCCTGCAGTGGCTGGCCAAGCCGGACCTGCTGACCGACGACGAGATCGTGCGCCTCATCGACATCGCGGTCACCTCCCTCGGCATCACGGAGGTCCGCTTCACCGGCGGTGAGCCGCTGCTGCGGCCGGGCCTGGTCGGCATCGTCGAGCGGGTCGCCGCGCTTCAGCCGCGCCCCCGGATGTCCCTCACCACCAACGGCATCGGCCTCAAGCGCACCGCCGCCGCGCTCCGGGCGGCCGGCCTGGACCGGGTCAACGTCTCCCTCGACACCCTCCGCCCCGATGTCTTCAAGACGCTCACCCGCCGCGACCGCCACCGGGACGTCCTCGACGGCCTGGAAGCCGCCCGCGAGGCCGGCCTCACCCCGGTCAAGGTCAACTCGGTCCTGATGCCCGGCCTCAACGACGACGAGGCCCCCGACCTGCTGGCCTGGGCCGTGGCGAACGACTACGAACTGCGCTTCATCGAGCAGATGCCCCTGGACGCCCAGCACGGCTGGAAGCGCGAGGGCATGGTGACCGCGGGCGACATCCTCACCGCCCTGCGCACCCGCTTCGAGCTGACCGCCGAGGGCGACGGCGAGCGCGGCTCGGCCCCCGCGGAGCGCTGGCTGGTCGACGGCGGGCCGCACCGCGTGGGCGTCATCGCCTCCGTCACCCGCCCGTTCTGCGCGGCCTGCGACCGCACCCGGCTCACGGCCGACGGACAGATACGCACCTGTCTGTTCGCCCAGGAGGAGACCGACCTGCGCGGCGCCCTGCGCTCCGACGCCCCCGACGAGGAGATCGCCCGCATCTGGCGCGAGGCGATGTGGGGCAAGAAGGCGGGCTCGGGCCTGGACGACCCGACGTTCCTCCAGCCGTCCCGCCCGATGTCGGCGATCGGAGGATAGGGACAGGGGACAGGGAACCGGGGCCCGGGGACAGGGTCCGGGTCCTAGAGCCCGTCCCGGTGCTCGGCCTCCCGTAGGGCCTCCCACTCCGCCAGCAGGACCACGTCCTTCAGGAAGCCCCGCATCCCCAGGAACTGGGAGAGGTGCTCGCGGTGCTCCTCGCACGCCAGCCAGGTCTTGCGGCGGTCCGGGGTGTGCAGCTTCGGATTGTTCCAGGCCAGCACCCATACGGCGTCGGCACGGCAGCCCTTGGCGGAGCAGATCGGGGTCTCGTCACTCAAGGTTCGTCCCACACGGAAGATGAACAAAAAAGGCGACGCCGAGCAGCCACGGGGGGAGCTGCCCGGCGTCGGTCCGTCGCTCCGACGGGGGATGCGGAGCGCGTACGCAGTATGTCACGGGTAGCCCGTCGCCCGGCACCGGAACTGCATGATTGATCTGAGCTTTTCCTGAGCTTGTCAGGGTCGGGAAACCCCCTTGTGCACATCCGTGATGGTCACACCGGGTCGGCCCGCTCGCCCCGCAACCCGGCCGTCGGAGCGTCCGCGTCCTGCCGGACGGATTCCGCGTGGTCCTCCGCCCGCGGGGGCGCGATCACCGGTCGGCTCGGCGCGATCCCGAACGTCGACGGCAGCGACGGGGGCCGCTCCCGGCCCGCGTTGGCGATCACCACGGCGACATAGGGGAGCAGTGCTCCGAGCACCAACGCCACCACCGCGACGTGCCGTTCGACGTTCCACAGAGTGACCGCGAGGATCACCGAGAAGGTGCGGACCGTCATCGAGACGATGTACCGCCGCTGCCGGCCGCGCACGTCCTCGGCCAGCCCCGTCCGGGCCCCGGTGATCCGGAACACCTGGCCGCCGCCGTCGCCGCGCAGCTTCCGCATCACAGTCCACCATCCGCCCGCATCGGCCTCCGCCCGGCCCGGGTACGCGCCGGGACAACCCTCACGGTACGCCCCACCTGCGCCGCCCACGAGACCGGGGCGACGCCGTCCGGGCGAACCTCCTGCGCACAGCTGGGGAGCGGGGTCCACCGCACGGCCGTACCCGACGTGCGCCGTACGGCGTACGGGCCGACACTGTTCGTAATGCTCACGTCGACCCGGACGAGGAGGCAGCCATGGGCTGGTTGTGGGCGATCATCGTGGGATTCGTGCTGGGCCTGATCGCGAAGGCGATCATCCCGGGCAAGCAGCACAGCCCGCTCTGGCTGACCACCATCTTCGGCATGCTCGGCGCCCTCGCGGGCAACGCGATCGCCCGCGCCGTCGGCGTCGGCGCCACCCCGGGCATCGACTGGACCCGCCACGCGTTCCAGCTCGTCGCCGCCATCATCATCGTTTTCCTCGGCGACATGGCGTACATGGCCCTGTGGGGCAAGCGCAAGCAGCAGCGGGTGGCCTGACGGGCGACACGGCGAGGGGCGGCTTCCCGGTGGAAGCCGCCCCTCGTCCATGAGGTCATGGTCACCCGGTCGTGACGTCGACCGCCGCCAGGTTCTTCTTGCCGCGCCGCAGCACCAGCCAGCGCCCATGCAGCAGGTCACCGGCCACCGGGACCGCGTCCTCGGCCGTGACCTTGACGTTGTTCACGTACGCGCCGCCCTCCTTGACCGTGCGCCGCGCGGCCGACTTGCTGGCGACCAGGCCGACCTCCGCGAACAGGTCCACCACCGGGCCGAGTTCGGCGACCCGCACATGCGGCACCTCGGACAGCGCGGCCGCCAGCGTCGCCTCGTCCAGCTCCGCCAGCTCGCCCTGCCCGAACAGCGCCCGGGACGCCGCGACCACCGCGGCCGTCTGGTCGGCGCCGTGCACCAGCGTGGTCAGCTCCTCGGCCAGCGCCCGCTGCGCGGCCCGCGCCTGCGGCCGCTCCTCGGTCTGCCGCTCCAGCTCCTCGATCTCCGTACGGGACCGGAAGCTGAAGATGCGCAGGAACTTGGAGACGTCCCGGTCGTCCGCGTTCAGCCAGAACTGGTAGAAGGCGTACGGCGTGGTCAGCTCCGCGTCGAGCCAGACCGTGCCGGACTCCGTCTTGCCGAACTTGGTGCCGTCCGCCTTGGTGATCAGCGGCGTGGCCAGCGCGTGCACCGCGGCGTGCGGCTCGACCTTGTGGATCAGGTCGGCCCCCGCCGTCAGATTGCCCCACTGGTCGCTGCCGCCGGTCTGGAGCGTGCAGCCGTGGCGCCGGTACAGCTCCAGGAAGTCCATGCCCTGGAGGATCTGGTAGCTGAACTCGGTGTAGCTGATGCCCGCGTCGGAGTTCAGCCGCCGGGCGACCGCCTCCTTCGAGATCATCTTGTTGACCCGGAAGTGCTTGCCGACGTCCCGCAGGAAGTCGATGGCCGACAGGCCCTGGGTCCAGTCCAGGTTGTTGACCATGGTCGCCGCGTAGGGGCCCTCGAAGTCGAGGAACCGCTCGATCTGGCCGCGCAGCCGCGCCACCCAGCCGGCCACCACCTCGGGGTCGTTCAGGGTGCGCTCGGCGGTCGGCTTCGGGTCGCCGATCAGACCCGTGGCGCCCCCGACCAGGCCCAGCGGACGGTTGCCCGCCTGCTGGATCCGGCGCATCGTCAGGATCTGCACCAGGTTGCCCAGGTGCAGGCTCGGCGCGGTCGGGTCGAAGCCGCAATAGAACGTGACGGGACCGTCCGCGAACGCCTTGCGCAATGCGTCCTCGTCCGTGGAGAGGGCGATCAGCCCACGCCACTTCAGTTCGTCGACGATGTCCGTCACGGTCGTATGTCTCCTTGAACGGTGAAAACGGCTCCCCCAGTGTATGGGGGCCTCAGACGCCCTGGCTGACCGAGCTCATGTTGAAGTCGGGCACCCGCAGGGCGGGCATCGCGGCCCTGGTGAACCAGTCGCTCCACTCCCTCGGCAGCGTCCGCTCCGTGCGCCCCGCCTCCGTGGCCCGCCCCAGCAGGTCCACCGGCGACTCGTTGAACCGGAAGTTGTTCACCTGCCCGGTGACCTCGCCGTTCTCCACCAGGTAGACCCCGTCGCGGGTCAGACCGGTCAGCAGCAGCGTCGCCGGGTCGACCTCGCGGATGTACCACAGGCACGTCAGCAGCAGCCCGCGCCCGGTGGCCGCGACCATCTCCTCCAGGGAGCGGTCCTCGCCGCCGTCCAGGATCAGGTTGCCGATCGCCGGGGCCACGGGCAGCCCGGTCAGACCGGCGCTGTGCCGGGTCGTGGTCAGGTGCCTCAGCTCACCGTCGCCGATCCACTCGGTGGCGCCGACCGGCAGACCGTTGTCGAACACCGACTGGTCGCCCCCGGAGCTGTGCGCGACCACGAACGGCGCCGACTCCAGACCCGGCTCGTGCGGGTCGCTGCGCAGCGTCAGCGGCAGCCCGGTCAGCCGCTCGCCGACCCGGGTGCCGCCGCCCGGCTTGGAGAACACGGTCCGGCCCTCCGCCGCGTCCCGGCCCGACGCCGACCACAGCTGGTAGATCAGCAGGTCCGCGACCGCGGTCGGCGGCAGCAGCGTCTCGTAACGGCCCGCGGGCAGCTCCAGACGCCGCTCGGCCCAGCCCAGGCGTACGGCCAGCTCCGCGTCGAGCGCCCCCGGGTCGACGTCCTTGAAGTCCCGCGTCGAGCGGCCCGCCCAGGCCGAGCGCGTACGGTCCGGGGACTTGGCGTTCAGCTCCAGCGTCCCGGTGGGCTGGTCGTGCCGCAGCCTGAGCCCCGTCGAGGTGCCCAGGTAGGTGGTGACGAACTCGTGGTTGGCGAAGCCGTACAGCTCACGGCCGCCCGCCCGCGCGTGGGCGAACGCCTCGCCGAGCGCCGGGGCGAACTCCGTGAACACCGCCGACGAGGTCTCGGTGGGCGCGTCCGTGAAGTCCGGCGACGCCGGCACGTCCACGACCAGGGGCTGCGCGTCGTCCGCGGGCCCGGCGCCGCGCGCGGCGGCCTCGGCGGCCCGCACCAGCGGCTCCAGCTCCTCCGCGGTCACCGCGGAGCGGGACACCACGCCGGAGGCGGTGCCCTCCTTGCCGTCGACGGTCGCGACGACCGTGAGGGTGCGCCCGCGCGTGACGCCGTTCGTGGTCAGGGCGTTGCCCGCCCAGCGCAGGTTCGCCGTGGACCGCTCGTCGGCGATCACCACACAGCCGTCCGCCCGCGACAGCGCGAGGGCCCGCTCGACGACCTCGTGCGCCTTGCCCGTACGCCCGCTCATCGACCCGCCTCCTGCGTGGTGTCGAGACTGTGCTTGCCCGGGGGGCAACCCCCGGACCCCCGGCCGGTCCCGGTGCTGGCCTTCATCGACCCGCCTCCTGCGTGGTGTTGAGACTGTGCTTGCCCGGGGGGCAACCCCCGGACCCCCGGCCGGTCCCGGTGCTGGCCTTCATCGACCCGCCTCCTGCGTGGTGTTGAGGATGTTGACGCCCTTGAAGAGGGCGGAGGGGCAGCCGTGGGAGACGGCCGCCACCTGGCCCGGCTGGGCCTTGCCGCAGTTGAACGCGCCGCCCAGGACGTACGTCTGCGGGCCGCCGACCGCCGCCATGGAGCCCCAGAAGTCGGTGGTCGTCGCCTGGTAGGCGACGTCCCGCAGCTGACCGGTGATCCGCCCGTTCTCGATCCTGAAGAACCGCTGCCCGGTGAACTGGAAGTTGTAGCGCTGCATGTCGATGGACCAGGACCGGTCGCCGACGACGTAGATGCCCCGGTCGACGCCCCCGATCAGGTCCTCCGTGGACAGCCCCGCCGGATCGGGCCGCAGGGAGACGTTGGCCATCCGCTGCACCGGCACGTGCCCGGGGGAGTCGGCGAACGCGCACCCGTTGGACCGCTCGAAGCCGGTCAGCCGCGCGATGCGCCGGTCCAGCTGGTAGCCGACGAGCGTGCCGTCCTTGACCAGGTCCCAGGACTGGCCCTCGACGCCCTCGTCGTCGTACCCGACGGTCGCGAGGCCGTGCTCGGCGGTGCGGTCACCGGTGACGTTCATCAGCTCGGAGCCGTACTTCAGCTTGCCGAGCCGGTCGAAGGTGGCGAAGGAGGTGCCGGCGTACGCGGCCTCGTAGCCGAGCGCGCGGTCCAGCTCGGTGGCGTGGCCGATGGACTCGTGGATGGTCAGCCACAGGTTGGACGGGTCGACGACCAGGTCGTACAGGCCCGCCTCCACGCTCGGCGCGCGCATCTTCTCCGCGAGCAGCTCGGGGATGCTCTCCAGCTCCGCGTCCCAGTCCCAGCCGGTGCCGGTGAGGTACTCCCAGCCGCGGCCGACCGGCGGAGCGATCGTGCGCATCGAGTCGAACTCACCGCTCGACCCGTCCACCGACACCGCCGTCAGCTGCGGATGCAGCCGCACCCGCTGCTGGGTGGTCTCGGTGCCCGCGGTGTCCGCGTAGAACTTGTTCTCGTGCACGGTCAGCAGCGAGGCGTCGACATGGCTCACGCCCTTCGCCGCCAGCAGCCGCCCGCTCCACTCGGCGAGCAGGGCCGCCTTCTCCTCGTCGGGCACGGAGAACGGGTCGATCTCGTACGACGACACCCATGTCTTCCCGGCGTGCACCGGCTCGTCCGCCAGCTCCACCCGCTCGTCCGAGCCGGCGGCCCTGATGACCTGCGCCGAGAGCTTCGCCATGGCCACGGCCTGCGAGGCGACCTTGGCGGCGGCGTCGAGCGTCAGGTCGACGCCGGACGCGAAGCCCCAGGTGCCGCCGTGCACCACCCGCACCGCGTACCCGAGGTCGGTGGTGTCGGACGAACCCGCCCGCTTGCCGTCCCGCAGCCGCCAGGCCGCGCTGCGCACCCGCTCGAACCGGAAGTCCGCGTGCTCGGCGCCCAGCGCCCGCGCACGCGCCAGCGCGGCGTCGGCCAGGGCCCGTAGCGGAAGCGCCGTGAAGGCTTCGTCGATGGAATGAGGCACGGAGGTCTCCCTGCTGTCGTGGCCTGTCGGTTCCGATCATGACGCGCGGGACCGCCGGCGGACCACAGGTTTCGCTCCCGTGCCGGAGCATTCTGTAGGGACCCGACAGCGACCCGCCCGCGCCACTGTCGGTGCCCGAATGCCCGCCGACGTGCCGCGACCGATAGGTTTTCGGGGTAGCCGCCTGTCACCCAGCTGTCCGGGCGGACGTGTCAGACCGCTATCGAAAGGGTGATCCGTTGAGCCGCTCGGTTCTCGTCACCGGAGGAAACCGGGGCATCGGCCTCGCCATCGCCCGCGCGTTCGCCGACGCCGGCGACAAGGTCGCGATCACGTACCGTTCCGGGGAGCCGCCGGCGGTCCTCGGGGACCTGGGCTGCCTCGCCGTCAAGTGCGACATCACCGACCCCGAGCAGGTGGAGCAGGCGTACAAGGAGATCGAGGCCGAGCACGGCCCGGTCGAGGTCCTGGTCGCCAACGCCGGCGTCACCCGGGACCAGCTCCTGCTGCGCATGTCCGAGGAGGACTTCACCTCCGTCCTCGACACCAACCTCACCGGCACCTTCCGCGTCGTCAAGCGCGCCAACCGCGGCATGCTGCGCGCCAAGAAGGGCCGCGTGGTCCTGATCTCCTCGGTCGTCGGTCTGCTCGGCTCCGCGGGGCAGGCGAACTACGCCGCCTCCAAGGCCGGACTCGTCGGCTTCGCGCGTTCCCTCGCCCGTGAGCTGGGCTCGCGCAACATCACCTTCAACGTCGTCGCCCCGGGTTTCGTGGACACCGACATGACCCGGGTGCTCAACGACGAGCAGCGGGCGGGCATCGTGGCGCAGGTGCCCCTCGGCCGCTACGCGCAGCCGGAGGAGATCGCCGCCGCCGTGCGGTTCCTCGCCTCGGACGACGCCTCGTACATCACTGGAGCCGTCATCCCCGTTGACGGCGGACTGGGAATGGGTCACTGAACCATGAGCGGAATTCTCGAGGGCAAGCGCGTCCTGATCACCGGTGTGCTGATGGAGTCCTCCATCGCCTTCCACGCCGCCAAGCTGGCCCAGGAGCAGGGTGCCGAGATCATCCTCACCGCGTTCCCGCGGCCCACGCTGACCGAGCGCATCGCCAAGAAGCTCCCCAAGCCCACCAAGGTCATCGAGCTCGACGTCACCAACGGTGAGCACCTGTCCCGGCTGGCCGACCTGGTCGGCGAGGAGCTGGGCGGCCTCGACGGCGTCGTGCACTCCATCGGCTTCGCGCCGCAGGACGCGCTCGGCGGCAACTTCCTCAACACGCCGTTCGAGTCGGTCGCCACGGCCATGCACGTCTCGGCGTACTCCCTGAAGTCGCTCACCATGGCCTGCCTGCCCCTGATGCAGAACGGCGGCTCCGTCGTCGGCCTCACCTTCGACGCGCAGTTCGCGTGGCCGCAGTACGACTGGATGGGCCCGGCCAAGGCCGCCCTGGAGGCCACCAGCCGCTACCTCGCCCGTGACCTGGGCAAGCAGAACATCCGCTGCAACCTGGTCTCGGCGGGCCCGATCGGCTCGATGGCCGCCAAGTCCATCCCGGGCTTCAGCGAGCTGGCCTCCGTCTGGGACAACCGCTCCCCGCTGGAGTGGGACCTCAAGGACCCGGAGCCGGCCGGCAAGGGCATCGTCGCCCTGCTGAGCGACTGGTTCCCGAAGACCACCGGCGAGATCGTCCACGTCGACGGCGGCCTGCACGCCATCGGCGCCTGAGACACCCCGCCGGACCCGTCGGGCGACGAGGCCCGCACCCCGCAGGGGGTGCGGGCCTCCGCCGTGTCCGGGCCGGTCACGGACCGTGTCCGGGGTCACCCGTTCGGCTCACCGGCCGGGCGCGGACATGGGACGACGCGCACGCTGGAGAACGAGTTCACCTCGCGAATTCCCTCCCCAGCACGGCCGAGGAGGTCCCCTTGTGCGCCTGTCCCGCAGCCTCGCCCCAGCGACCCTCGCCGCAGTCCTCGTCCTCTGCCTGCCCTGTGAGGCCCTGGCCGGCACCCTGACGGGCGACGTCGAGCCGGCCCCCGACCTGTTCGGCTCCGACTGCCGTACGACCGTCACCGGCTCCCACGTCGTGGCCTACTGCCACAACCCCTACGTCGGCACCGACCGGGTCAGCCTGCACATCGAGTGCGACCACTGGTGGGACCTCGACACCGACGGGGAGTCCGTGGACGCCGGACCCGCCATGACCGTACGGCTCTCGGGCCGGTGCTGGAGCGACGTCTCCTCGACCTGGATCAGCCACCTGCGGGTGGACTGAGGCGCCGCGGCCGGCACAGGAACGGATAGCTCGCGGCCTCCGCCGCGGCCGCCTCCGTGTCGCCCGCGCGGATCGCGTCCACGAGCCGCGCGTGGTCCATGTGCGCGTCCGGCGTCAGCACCGTGCCGACGTCGGCGCGCAACCAGTCCCGCAGCACCGCCCCGAGGTCCGCGTGCAGGGCGGTCATGACGTCGTTGTGGGAGGCCGCCACCACGGCCAGGTGGAAGGTCGCGTCCGCGGTCACGAACGCCTCCGCGTCCCCGGAGTCCCACGCCTCCTCCCGGCGCACCAGGAGCGCGTCCAGCTGCTTGAGGTCCTTCTCGGTGCGCCGCTCGGCGGCCAGCTTCGCCGCGCCCGCCTCCAGCGTGGCCCGCAGCTCGGCGACGTGCCGCGGGTCCGTGCCGGCGAAACGGCGGTGCATCACCCCGGCCAGTTCGCTGGTCGCCACGACATAGGTGCCGGAGCCCTGGCGGATGTCCAGCAGACCGTTGTGCGCGAGGGCGCGGACCGCCTCGCGGACGGTGTTGCGGGCGACGCCCAGCTGCTCGACCAGCTCGGGCTCCGTCGGGATGCGGGAGCCGACCGGCCACTCGCCCGAGGTGATCTGGTGGCGCAGCGCGGTGATGACCTGCTCGGACAGGGCCGAACGCCGGGGATGGCTCAGCGGCATGGCACACCTTCGCACGCGGGGGCCGCGGGGAGGCGACCCGAGGATGGACCACCAATCATCCCATGATTCTATGATGGTCGGCATGGCACGTGAGGACACCCCGGCGACATCCGCGACGACCACCAGGACATCCATGCCCGAACCCGCGACGGCACCCGCCGGCACCTCCCGGACGCCTCCGCGCGCGTGGGTGACCCGGCTCGTCGTCGTCGGCATCGTGCTCTCCGCGATCAACCTCCGCCCCGCCATCACCAGCCTCGGCGCGCTCCTCGAAGAGGTCCGCGACGGACTCGGCATGAGCGGCGGCGTGGCCGGCGTCCTCACCTCGGTGCCCCCGCTGTGCTTCGCCGTCTTCGGCGTCATGGCGCCCCGCCTCGCCCGCCGCTTCGGACCGGCCGCCGTGGTCGGCGCGGGCATGGTCGCCATCACCGCCGGCCTCCTGATACGGCCCTACGCCGGGTCCACCGCCGGGTTCCTCGGCGCCAGCGCGCTCGCCCTCATGGGCATCGCCGTCAGCAACGTCCTCATGCCCGTCATCGTCAAGCGCTGGTTCCCGGACCGGGTGGGCTCCATGACCGGCCTGTACTCCATGGCCCTCGCCCTCGGCACCGCCGTCGCCGCCGCGGTCACCGTGCCCGTCACCGACGCGCTGGGCGGCGACTGGCGGGCCGGCCTGGCCGTGTGGGCGGCGCTCGCGGCCGTCGCCGTGCTGCCGTGGCTCCCCCTGGTGCGGGACCGGGGCACGGCGCCCGCGCCGCAACCCGTCCGCGACGCGCGGCCGCCGCAGGCCCCCCTGCGGATCACCCGCAGCCGTACCGCCTGGGCGCTCGCGGTGTTCTTCGGGCTCCAGGCCACCGCCGCCTACATCACCATGGGCTGGATGGCGCAGATCTTCCGCGACGCCGGGGTGCCCGCGGGCCGGGCCGGACTGCTGCTCGCCGTCACCATGGTCATGGGCGTGCCGCTCGCCTTCGTCATCCCGCGCGTGGCCACCCGGCTCCCCAGCCAGGGGCCGATCGTGCTCGCCCTCGGTGTGTGCGGGCTGGCCGGCTACGCGGGCCTGTACCTCGCACCGGCCGGCGGCGCCTGGGCCTGGGCCCTGCTGCTCGGCGTCTCCAACTGCGCGTTCCCGCTCGCGCTCACCATGGTGGGCATGCGGGCCAGGACCGGCGCGGGGGTCGCCCAGCTGTCCGCCTTCGCGCAGAGCACGGGCTACCTCATCTCCATCCCCGGCCCGCTCCTGGTCGGCGTGCTCTACGAGCACAGCGACGGCTGGGGCCTGCCCCTCGCCCTGATGTCGGCCCTCATGATCCCCCAGATGCTGGTCGGCATCCTGGCGGGCCGCCCCCGAACCGTGGAGGACGAGGCGGCGGCCTGAGCCGGCTGTCCGGAGGCGGCCGGGGCGGGGGTTCTTCGCCGGGGCGATCCGGAGCGGGGACGCGCCCGGGGCGGGGGTACCGGGGCGTTCCGGCCGGTGCCGCGAGGTGTCTCAGGCCGGGTGCTTCGGCCTGCCCGGCCCGAGGGCCGTTCGTGGTCGGCCGCCGGTCGCCGGTCGCCGGCCGCCGGACATCGGTCGCCGGGCGGCGTGGTGGAGCGCTGTCGTGGGGTCGGCCGAGCGGGGGCCCGGCGGGCGACGTGCCGGCGTGGGGCGGCCCCCGGGACGGAAGGTTCCGGGGCGGGGTGGGAGACTTGCGGCATGCCAGTGCTCGATCCGAATCCCCAGCACAGTCAGCGCAAGATGCTGCTCGTCTTCGGCGCCTTCTTCGCCATCTTCATCGTCATCGCCATCGTCGCGACGATCGCCTCTCCCTGATCCGGCCGGCCCGCCGCCCCGGCCGGGCCCCGGACCCGCCCCCCTGGCCCGACCGCCGGGGTGGGGATATCCCCCCGTCCCCTAGGGGGTGAGTGTCAGGGTCAAGTGGGTGGATCACCGGATGGGTTGACGACACCGGATTCCGTACCGTCGAGACGTGGCCGCGAACCGGGCCACCGACACTCGGAGACCCGCGGAGGCGATCATGTCGGCCCCTACGCACACCCGGCCCCACCCGGCGCCCCGGGGCGGCGTCGACATCCGGCTCCCGTGGTGGGCCCTCGCCCTGCCCGCCCTCGCCTTCGTCGTCCTGCTCGCGCTGATCCTCAACCCGTCCGACGCCCGGGCGGCGACGGGCGACCCGGCCGTCGCCCAGCTCGTCCAGCACCTCCGGCACGTGGTCACCCGCTAGGCCCCCGCCACCGGTGAATCCGCATGTCAACTCCCTGCGCCCCATGGCCTGTTTCATGCGAAGCTGGGACGCATGAGCGTCGCAGAACCCCGCAGGATCGTCCTCTTCCGGCATGCGAAAGCCGACTGGCCACAGGTGACCGACCACGAGCGGCCGCTCGCCGAGCGGGGCCGCATGGACGCCGCAGTCGCCGGACGCAGGCTCGCCGACAGCGGCATCTCCTTCGACCTGGCCCTGTGCTCCACCGCCGTCAGGACCCGCGAGACCTGGAAACTCGCCGTCCACGAATTTCCGCACCGGCCGAAAACGGTCTACGAGGAGCGGATCTACGAGGCGTCTCCCGGCGAGCTGATCGCCGTGCTCAACGAGGTCCCCGACGACGCGCAGAACGTGGTCCTCATCGGTCACAACCCCGGTATCCAGGGCCTGGCCGGCATCCTCTCCGGCGCCGACGAGAACGCCACCCGCGAGCGTATGGACTCCCGTGGCTTCCCCGCCGCGGCGTTCGCCGTCCTGACCCACACGGGCTCCTGGAAGACCGTGGAACCCGGCGTGGCCACCCTGGTGGACTACTGGGCACCGACCGAGTGACCGTCCCCCGGACCCGCCCCCGGCCGGCGCAGGGGCCCGGCACCTCGTGGGTGCCGGGCCCCTGCGCCGTCGTTCGACCGCGGCGGCCGTGCCGTCGTACCGTCGCCGGGGCGACCAGGCCGACGCCGTAGGGCCGCCGCGGAGCGCCCGGCGGCCTGGTTCAGTCCTCGTCGTGGGCGTCCGCCGCCTCGACCTCTTCGCGGGTGATGCCCAGCAGATAGAGCACGGTGTCCAGGAAGGGGAAGTTCACCGCGGTGTGCGCGGCCTCGCGGACGACCGGCTTGGCGTTGAAGGCGACACCGAGCCCCGCCGCGTTCAGCATGTCCAGGTCGTTGGCGCCGTCGCCGATCGCCACCGTCTGGGACAGCGGCACACCCGCCTCGGCGGCGAACCGGCGCAGCAGCCGCGCCTTGCCCGCCCGGTCCACGATCTCGCCGGTCACCCGGCCCGTCAGCTTCCCGTCGGCGATCTCCAGGGTGTTGGCCTGGGCGAAGTCCAGCCCGAGCCGCTCCTTCAGATCGTCGGTGACCTGGGTGAACCCGCCCGAGACGACGCCGACTTGATACCCCAGCCGCTTCAGCGTGCGGATCAGCGTCCGCGCGCCCGGCGTCAGCCGCACCTCCCCGCGCACCTTCTGCACCACCGAGGCGTCCAGCCCCTTCAGCAGGGCCACCCGCGCGTGCAGCGACTGCTCGAAGTCCAGCTCCCCGCGCATCGCCGCCGCCGTCACCGCCGCGACCTCGTCCTCGCAGCCGGCGTGCGCCGCGAACAGCTCGATCACCTCGTCCTGGATGAGGGTCGAGTCCACGTCCATGACCACCAGCCGCTGCGCCCGGCGGTGCAGGCCCGCCGCCACGACCGCGACGTCCACACCGAGCGCCGAGGCGTCGGACACCAGGGCGGTCCGCAGCGGCTCGGTCTCCACGCCGGACACCGCGAACTCCACCGCCGTCACCGGGTACTTGGCCAGCCGGAAGATCCGGTCGATGTTGCCGCCGACCTTGGCGATCCGGGCGGCGACGGCGGCCGTCTGCTCGGCGGTGAGCGGGGCGCCGAGGACGGTCACCAGGGAACGGCCGAGCCCCCGGGGCCGGTTGTCGCCGCGCCCGGAGATGATCTCCGCCTGCATCTTCATCGACTCGGCCCAGCTGTGCACGGTGGCCCGCAGATCGCCCTCCACACCGGCGGGCGGCTGGGTCACGAGCGCGCAGAGCACCAGGCGACCGCGGGTGACGACCTGCTCGATGTCGACCACGTCGACGTAGTAGGCGGCAAGGGTGTCGAAGAGGCCGGCCGTGATGCCCGGACGGTCCTTGCCGAAGATCTTGACGAGGAGAGTGGGGACCTCGGAGGTCTGCGAAGCGCTCATGGTGTCTCCACCGTATCCGGCACGCAGTGCCCCGCGCCTGCGCGGTCCGCCTGGCGGACAGGAACATTGTGTGTCGGCGGGGTGTCGCCGGGCTTGCGTTTCTCCTACCCGACGCCCCGCCCCGTCACGTCCCTCCGTCCGGCCCCCGACGGCCGCCCGGCGCCCCTCCGACCTCGGCCCGCACCCGTGTACGACACCGCGGGTCAGCGGGGTCCTCGCGGCGCCCCGGGCGGAGGCGGCGGGGGAGGAGGCCAGTCGTCGGAGTCGTCCCGCGGCTCCTGTCCCCGCGGCCCCTGCCCCCGAGGCCCGCGCCCGCGCGGGCCCTGTCCCCGCGGCGGCGGATCGAGCGGCCGCGAGATGGTGGGCGCTCCGGACACGTCGTCCCCCGGCGCCGGCTCACGCGCCGGCCGCCCGTCCGGAGACCATCCCTCGTGATGCCGCTCCTCAGGCCGCTCCTCCCGACGCGGTCCCACCTGACGCCGTTCCTCGGCGGGACGGGCGTCGGGATACGGCGTGCGGTTCCCGGGGCCGGGCCCCCGGCCGTACCCCCACCGACCGGCCCGGTCGCGCCCACCGCCGTACGGCGGCCGGCCCGCGGGCTCGCCGCCCGCCCGCGCGTCCCCGTCGTCCAGCACCTCCGGCGGCAACCGCAGATAGGGATTGGTCGCCGGGTTCGGCGGACGGTACGGCGTACCAGGTGCGTACGGCCCCGCCCGCTCCCCGTCCCGCTCGGGCGGGAACACGGCACCCGTGGTGACACCGCGTGCCAGTGGCGCTGCTCTCCGTCCCGCCGAGCCCGTCGCCCACGCCAGCAGCGCCCCCACGGCTCCCGCGCCCGCTCCCCACGCCGCCCCCAGCAGCAGCGCGGCGGCGAGATGGCCGTGCAGCCGCACCCCGGCCCCGAACGCGTCGAACCCCAGCACCGACAAGGACGCGTCCACGGAGAGGTCCGTCGACCGGACGAGCACCGGCAGGGCCAGCGCCGTGACGACACCGAGCCGCACCGCACACCGCCCGACGAACCCGAACACTCCGTACCGCGCCCCGGCCCCCGCCGCGGCACCGACGCCGGAAGCGACACCCGGGACCGACCCCGGCCCCGCTCCGGCCCACCTACCGGAACCCGCCTCACCGCCCGCGCCGCGCCCGCGTCCCGCGCCGGTACGCCCCCCGGCTCGGCCGCCGGCCCCGGCGCCCGTCGGCACCGGTGTCCGTACCGCCGTCAGCACCCCCGCCAGCAGCATCGCCAGCGCCGCGGCCACCGCCAGGAGCCACACCCTTCCGTCCAGGTCGGCCAGGCGTCCGACCGTCACCGGGTCGTCGGGGCGCGAGCTCAGCAGCCGGTCAAGGGGATCGGGGAGCAGGGTCGCCAAGGGGCCCGTGGCCCGGCCGTCCCAGGGGACGAAGAGGCCGAGCGGCACACCGAGCCAGACCCCGTTCGGGGCGCCGAGGAGCGCGGCGCCCGCGATCCGCCGGGGGTGGTCGTCGCCGATCGCCGCGTACCCCGCCGCCGCGAGCCCCGCCACGACCGCCATGAGCAGCACGCCCACGAGGGCCGACACCGCGGGCCGTACCACCCGGTGCACGGCCTCCCAGCCGGCGGGCAGCGGGGTGCGGCGCGAGGCGAGCAGCGCGATCAGCAGGACGCCCGCCGCCCAGACGAGCCCGCCGAGCAGGGTCGGCGCGGTGTCCACGGTGTAGCCGACCGCCGCCTTCGCGCCGACGAGGTCGCCGATCCGGTCGGGCAGCAGCCCGCCCACGTCCCCGAGGCCGCCCAGCCCCGGGATGCTCAGGCCCCCGTCGTTCCCGCCGCCCAGGCCCGGGACCTTGTCCAGGCCGAGCTCGCCGCCGTCGATCGTGACGACGTCGTGCCCGGCCCACGCGAGGCCGCCCAGCACCGCCACGAACAGCGCGAGCACCGTGCCCGCACGCGCGGCGAGTTCGGCCGGCGCGACCACGACTCCCGCCGTGCGCAAGGACCGCAGGAAGAACCACGACAGCAGCAGCGCCCCGACCAGGCTCACCCCGAGTGGCGTGATCTGGATGGCGGTGGTGGCCTCCGCGCCCCGCAGACCGAACGCGGACACGTCGCCGGACGGTGTGACCGAACCACCCGCCCCGAGCGCCACGACCGCCGCCGTCATCGGGCCCAACGAGCCCGCGGAGTCCGCCTCCAGCAGATGCAGACCGAGCGCGGCCGTGCCCGCCATCCCGACCAGCGCCCAGCTCACCGCCGCGATCGCGGACAACAGCACGTCGCCCCACGGCAATCGGGCAGGCCGTCCCGTCACTCCGGTACCCGTGGCAGTACTCATGGCAGACCCCCCGATCCGCGGCGCGGCCGTCGGCCGCGCGTGTCCCCCTCGCGTGGGATTACCACTCTCCGGTCCGGTTTCAACCCCGTCAACGGAATCCGCCGAGAGCGCTGGTGCACGCTCGTGACAAGGTCCGACTTTCGGTCAAGGGGCGGGGCCTGGAATAGTTCCCCACGATGTTCGACATCCCTAGACTCCCTGTGACGGGGGTAATTCGGGGGACAACTCATGGGGCATGGAGTGCCGGAACTCGTACTGGAATCAAACGGACGGACCTGGACGCTCGACCCGTCCAGGCCCTACACCCTGGGACGCGATCCGCAGGGTGACATCGTGTTCGACGACGCCAGGGTCTCCTGGCGCCACGCCACGGTCAGCCACAACGGCCGGAGTTGGGTCCTGGAGGACCACGGCAGCACGAACGGCACGTTCGTACAGGGCCAGCGGGTCCACCACGTGGAGCTCGGCCCCGGCTCGGCCGTCCACCTCGGCAACGCGACCGACGGCCCGCGGCTCGACCTGTCCGGCGCCGCCGTGGCACAGCCCCAGCAGCAGCCGTACGCCGCGCAGGGCGCCGGGGCCGGCTGGGCGCAGCAGGCGCCTTCGCAGCAACAGGCCGAGTGGCCGCAGCAGTCGGCCCAGGAGTCGCCGATCCCGCAGCAGCAGGGTGCCGGTGGAGGCGCGGGGGCGCCGCCGGTCTACGGCGACCGCAGCCCGACCACGTTCCACCAGTTCTCCCTCGGCCGGGTCATGCGCATCGGCCGCGCGCTGGAGAACGACCTGGTCGTCTCCGACCTCCAGGTCTCCCGCAACCACGCCGAGTTCCACGCGACGCCCGACGGCCGCATGGAGATCCGCGACCTCGGCTCGCACAACGGCACGTACGTCGACGGCCAGCCGATCCCCAAGGGCGGCTCCCGGCTCCTCGGCCCCAACGACATCGTCGGCGTGGGCCACTCGACGTTCCGCATCGTCGGCGACCGGCTGGAGGAGTTCGTCGACACCGGTGAGGTGTCGTTCTCCGCACGCCATCTGACCGTCACGGTGGACGGCGGCAAGCAGATCCTCAAGGACGTCTCCTTCGGCGTCCCGGAGAAGTCGGTGATCGCGGTCATCGGCCCGTCGGGCTCGGGCAAGTCGACCCTGCTCAAGGCGCTGACCGGCTACCGGCCGGCCAACGAGGGCGAGGTCCTCTACGACAACCGCAACCTCTACAAGCAGTTCGCCGAGCTGCGCCAGCGCATCGGCCTGGTCCCGCAGGACGACATCCTGCACAAGGAGCTGAGCGTCAAGAAGGCCCTCAAGTACGCGGCCAAGCTGCGCTTCCCCGCCGACACCACGGCCCAGGAGCGCGACGCCCGCATCGACGAGGTGCTGCGCGAGCTGAAGCTCGACGTCCACAAGGACAAGAAGGTCACCTCCCTCTCGGGCGGCCAGCGCAAGCGGGTCTCGGTGGCCCTCGAACTGCTCACCAAGCCGTCGCTGATCTTCCTGGACGAGCCGACCTCGGGCCTCGACCCGGGCATGGACCGCGATGTGATGCAGCTGCTGCGCGGCCTCGCCGACGACGGCCGCACGGTCCTCGTGGTGACGCACTCGGTGGCCGAGCTGGCGCTGTGCGACAAGCTCCTGGTGATGGCGCCGGGCGGCTCGGTCGCCTACTTCGGCCCGCCGGAGGAGGCGCTGAACTTCTTCGGCTACGACAGCTGGGCCGACGTCTTCTCCGCCTTCGAGAACTACCGCGACTACGACTGGGCGGGCCGCTGGAAGGGCTCGCAGCACTACCAGATGTACGCCGCGGACATCGACGCCGTCGCCCCGCAGTCCGTACAGATGCCGCCGATGCAGGCGATGAAGCCGCCGAAGCCGCAGGGCTGGGTGTCGCAGTTCGCCACGCTGGTGCGCCGCTACGTGTCGGTGATCGCCTCCGACAAGGGCTTCCTCGCCCTGATGGTGATCCTTCCCGCGGTGCTCGGCGCGGTGAGCCTGCTGATCGACGCGGACAAGGGCCTGCTGCCCAACCCGGCCAACCCGCAGACCGGCCGGATCATCCCGAACGGCACGGCCACCACGGTGCTGCTGATCCTCGCGGTCGGCGCCTGCTTCGCGGGTGCCGCGAACTCGGTCCGTGAGCTGATCAAGGAACGGGTGATCTACGAGCGGGAGCGCGCGACGGGCCTGTCCCGGTCGGCGTACCTGATGTCCAAGGTGTTCGTGCTCGGCATGATCACCGTGTTCCAGGGCCTGCTGGTCGGTGTCATCGGCTTCACCAGCCGGGAGATCCCCGAGCGGGGCCTGGTCTTCGGCGGCGCGACCATCGTCGAGCTGTCCGTGCCGATCATGGCGCTGGGCTTCACCTCGATGATGTTCGGCCTGATCATCTCCTCGCTGGTGAAGACGTCCGAGAAGACCATGCCGCTGCTGGTCATGTTCGCGATCATCCAGGTCGTGTTCACGGGCTGTCTGTTCACCCTGAACGGCGCGGTCGGCGTGAACGAGTTCTCGTACCTGATGCCGTCCCGCTGGGCGGTGGCCGCCGCGGGCGCCACGCTGGACTTCAACAAGATCAGCCCGCCCACCGACGGCGGCAGCACGGACCCGCTGTGGAACCACACGGTCTCGGCCTGGGGCATGGACATGGCCGCCCTGGTCGTCCTCGGTGTGATCTGCGGCTTCTTCGTGGCGCGCTTCCTGCGCCGGCACGAGCCCGAGGTCATGCGCAAGTAGCGGTCCTCGTACGACGCCGGAGGGCGGCACCCCACACGGGGTGCCGCCCTCCGGCGTTCACGACCGAGGCCCGCGCCTGCCTCAGTACGCGCTGTTGACGTTGTCGATGGAGCCGTACCGGTGGGCCGCGTAGTTGGCGGCGGCGGTGATGTTCGCGACCGGGTCGTAGATGTCCTTGGGCGTGCCGGACACGTGGTACGTGTTGAAGGTCGGCGGGATGACCTGGAGCAGGCCCTTGGACGGGATGCCGTTCACGGCGTTGATGTCCCAGTCGTTGATCGCCATGGGGTTGCCGGAGGACTCCCGCATGATGTTGCGGTGCAGACCGTTGTAGCTGCCCGGGATGCCCTTGGACTTCATGATGTCCAGGGACTCGCGGATCCAGCCGTCGAGGTTGTTGCCGTACCGCTTGGGCGCGGCCTGCGGGCGGGCGGCGGACCGGCTCGCCGAGGTCTGCTCGGCACGCTCCTGCGCGGCCTTCTTCACGGCCTGCGCGGCGGCCTTCTTCAGGTCGGCGGCCTTCTGCTGCGCGGCGGTCGCGGCGGCTGCCTTCGCCTTGACCTGGGCGAGGGCGGCGGTCTGGGCCTTCTTCTGCGCGGCGATGGCCTCCAGCTTCACGCCCTCGGTCGCGAGCTGGTCGGTGACGGTGCCCTTGATGTCCTTGACCGGGCCGGTGCCGTAGGCGACCTGCTGCGCGACGGCGGGGGCGCCGGTGGTGACCGTCTGCGCGCTGCTGGGCACGGCCGTGAAGGCGAGGGCGGCCGCGCCGAGGGCGGCGACACCGGCGACGGCGATCTTGTGCTGCTTGGTCAGCGCTCGATCGCGACCACGGGTGAGGATGTTCTTGGGCATGGCTGATGGACCTCTTCGAATAGCGCGGAGGCCGCTCCTCGTACGGCGGGGGAGTCGGTCCTCCCGCACGAACGCCGCGGGGCGAAACCCACGGCGTTGAGCGACGTCAGCCATTGTTAGCGGCCGCGAAAAGGGCTGGCAAAGGTGTGACCTACGACCTCGGATAGTGGATCAGGTAAGGGCAAAACGGGACAGACTGGAACGTCTGCCCCGTTCGTGCCGTACCCGTATATCTCCTATGTCCGGTCGTACGTGATCCAGGCCCTATGTGAGGGCTCACACCGGAGGCGGGTTCACCTCACCAGTAGTTGCTGGAGCAACGCTCACCGTGAGGGCGTTCCGGGGGCCTCGGGCGGCAGCAGGAGATGCACGTCCCCGAACTCGTGCCACAGATAGCGCCCGCGCAGCGCCGCGTCGTAGGCCCGGTCGACCGCCGCCCGCCCCGCGACCGCCTCCAGCATCAGCAGATGCGACGCCTCCGGCTCGTGCAGCCCGGTCAGCAGCCCGTCCACCACCCGCACCCCGCGCTCGGGCGTCACCACGAGGTCCGTCCACCCGCCGGCCGCCCGCACCACCCCGTCCGCCCCGGCCGCCGACTCCACCGCCCGCACGGCCGTCGTCCCGACCGCCAGCACCCGCCCCCCGCCCGCCCGCGCGGCGTTCACCAGCCGCGCGGACGGCGCGGGCACCACGAAGCGCTCCGGATACGGCGGCTCGTGCGCCTCGGCCGAGGCCACCCCCGTGTGCAGCGTCACCGGCGCGAACTGCACGCCCCGGCTCACCAGCTCCGCCACCAGCCGCGCCGTGAAGGGCCGCGCGGCACTCGGCATCTCCGCACTGCCCGCCCCGTCCGGCGACGGCAGCGCGAACACCGTCCGGTACGCCGACAGCGGCTGGTCCCGCTCCGTATAGGCGTACCGGATCGGCCGCCCGTACTCCCGCAGCAGCCCCGTGACGCGCGCCCCCGTCACCCGCGCCCACCACAGCCGCCCGCCCCGCTGTTCCCGCCGCCCGCCACTCTGCTCCCCCCCGCCCGCTCCTCTGTTCCCCCCGCCCGCCCAGCGGCTCCTCCAGGACCAGCCGCACACCCCCCGGCAGACGCACCTCCGTCCCCGCGGGCCCGCCCGCCCGCGCGCGCGTGGTGCCGCGCCCGTCCGGCTCCCGCAGTTCCACCGCCCACCGCCCGTCGTCCCCGCACGTCGAGAAGTGCACCACCACGGGCGTGCGCCCGATCCGCCCGTCCACCGCCGCCGCCAGCGTCGTCGACGTGTTCACGACCAGCAGATCCCCGGCCCGCAGCAGCTCCGGCAACCGCGGGAACACCTCGTGCGCCACCTCCGTCCCCCGCGACACCAGCAGCCGTACGGCGTCCCGGCGCGCCCCGCGCCCACGCTGCTCGGCCGGCACCCGCGCCGACAGCGCCGCGGGCACCCCCGGCGCATCCGATACGTCCTGCGCCCCCGGCACCCGCCTCATCGCCGACCCCCCACCAGGGCAGGCGCCCCGTACCGCCCGCTCGCCGGCCGCTCGTCCAGCAGACAGAGGAAGGCCGGCACCACCCCGTCCGGCGCGGGACGCGGCCCGTCGTCGTCCGGTACGGCCGCCGCGTACAGGTCCGTCGCCATGTCACCGGGATCGACCGCCCACACCCGCAGCCCCGGCTCCTCCACACCCAGCACCGCCGCCAGCTGGTCCAGGGCCGCCTTCGACGCCCCGTAACCGCCCCACGTCCCGTACGCCTCCGCAGCCGCGTCCGAACTCACCGTGATCACCGCGCCCACCGCCGACTCCCGCAGCAGCGGCAGCGCCTCCTGGACCAGACCCAGCGCCGCCACCACGTTCACCTCCAGCGCCCGCCGCAACCCCTCCAGCGGCAGCCGCGCCAGCCGGACCAGCGGCTCGGCACCCAGCGCGCTCGCGTTGCTCACCACCAGGTCGAGACCGCCCAGCCGGCGCGCGGCGGCCACCAATGCGCCCCGGTGCCCGGCGTCCGTGACGTCCCCCGGCAGCGCCTCCACCCGTGTGCCGTACGCCGCGACCGCCGCCGCCGAAACGGCCAGCGGCCCGGGGGAGCGGGCGTCCAGCACCAGGTCCCAGCCCCGCCCGGCCAGTGCCCCGGCGAGCGCCCTCCCCAGCCCCTTCGAAGCCCCCGTGATGATCGCTACCGGCATGACAACCGTCCCCTTCGGTCCCGTCCGCCGCCGCCCGGCGGTGCCCCCCAACCTAGGAACGGCACCGCCCGGCCCGCCTCGGACGCGGGTCGCGAAGCCCCGGGTCCCTTCGCCCTACGCCGCAGGCCGGGGACCCGGGACGTACACCCGTGGACCTAGGGCCCGGGCCCCGCCGTCCTAGGGCCACCGTCCCGGGCCGGGCGGGCGGCGGCCCGATCCGCGCCGGCCGGGCCGCCGGTACCGTGAGGGCATGAGCCAAGGCCCCCGGTCCGGCCTCGCCGCGGTCAGTTCCGCGCTGCTGGCCATGAGCAGACACCTGGAGGTGCGCGACGTCCTCAAGACGATCGTCGCCTCCGCCCGCGAACTGCTCGACGCGCAGTACGCCGCCCTCGGCGTGCCGGACGACCACGGCGGCTTCGCGCAGTTCGTAGTCGACGGGATCAGCGACGCCCGGTGGAAGGCCATCGGCCCCCTGCCGCGGCAGCACGGCATCCTCGCCGCGATGCTCCACCAGGACCGCCCCGAGCGCCTCGCCGACGTCCGCAGGGACCCCCGCTTCGAGGGCTGGCCCGCCGCCCACCCCGAGATGTCCGACTTCCTCGGCCTGCCCATCCGCGACGGCGACGAGGTCATCGGAGCCCTGTTCCTCGCCAACAAGAACTGCCGCAAACCGGCGGGCGGTTGCGGCTTCACCGAGGAGGACGAGGAACTGCTCTCCATCCTCGCCCAGCACGCCGCGATCGCCCTCACCAACGCCCGCCTCTACGAACGCAGCCGCGAACTCACCATCGCCGAGGAACGTTCCCGCCTCGCCCACGAACTCCACGACGCCGTCAGCCAGAAGCTGTTCTCCCTGCGGCTGACCGCCCAGGCCGCCGCCGCCCTCATCGACCGCGACCCCTCCCGTGCCAAGGGCGAACTCCAGCAGGTGACACGGCTCGCCGCCGAGGCCGTCGACGAACTGCGCGCCGCCGTCGTCGAGTTGCGCCCCGCCGCGCTCGACGAGGACGGACTCGTCGCCACCCTGCGCACCCAGGTCCAGGTCCTCGACCGCGCCCACACCGCCCGCGTCACCTTCGCGAGCAGCGGCTTCCGCGCCCTGCCCGCCGCCCAGGAGGAGGCCGTGCTGCGCGTCGCCCAGGAGGCCCTGCACAACGCCCTGCGGCACTCCGGGGCCGAGCGCGTCGACGTCACTGTCGACCGGCGCGGCGGCGGCGCGGTGCTACGCGTCACCGACGACGGCGGCGGCTTCGACCCGAGGGCCGTGCGCCGCGCGGGCCGCCACCTCGGCCTCGTCTCCATGCGCGACCGCGCGAGCGGCGTCGGCGGCACGCTCACGGTGGAATCGGCGCCCGGCAAGGGCGCCACGATCGAGTTGGAGGTCCCCGGTGGCTGAGGCAATCAGAGTGCTGCTCGTCGACGACCACCAGGTCGTCCGCCGCGGCCTGCGCACCTTCCTGGAGGTGCAGGACGACATAGAGGTCGTCGGGGAGGCCGCCGACGGGGCCGAAGGAGTCGCCCGCGCCGAGGAACTGCGGCCCGACGTCGTCCTCATGGACGTCAGGATGCCGGGCACCGACGGCATCGACGCGCTGCGCCGCCTGCGCGAACTCGACAACCCCGCACGTGTGCTGATCGTCACCAGCTTCACCGAGCAGCGCACGGTGGTGCCCGCCCTGCGCGCGGGCGCCGCCGGATACGTCTACAAGGACGTGGACCCCGACGCGCTCGCCGGCGCCATCCGCTCCGTGCACGCGGGACACATCCTGCTCCAGCCGGAGGTGGCCGGCGCCCTGCTCTCCCAGGAGGAGGCCAACTCCGGCCAGGGCAGAGGTGGTTCACTCACCGAGCGGGAGCGCGAGGTGCTCGGTCTGATCGCCGACGGCCGCTCCAACCGGGAGATCGCCCGCGCCCTCGTGCTGTCCGAGAAGACCGTCAAGACCCACGTCTCGAACATCCTGATGAAACTCGACCTCGCCGACCGCACCCAGGCCGCACTCTGGGCCGTACGCCACGGCGTGGCCGGCTGAGAGCCGCACCGTCGCGGGGACGGCCCGCGCCACGGGCGTCGCACTCGACGTCAGCGGCGTCCTTCCCCCCCCGCCTTCGTCCCCCTCGGCCTCAACCGCTGAGGTCCCGCCCCGCGAAGGGGCCCGCCCGGCGAAGGGGCCCGCGCCACGGCGAGCCGGGCCCGTGTGCCCGGCTTCGCCGCAGATTCCTTCCGGCTCCTGGCCCGGGCCCCGGCGCACGGGTGCGTGCCCGGTCAGCGGGTTCCGCGTTCCCGTTCCTCCACGACCGAGTTGTACGACGCGACGAGCGCACGCCGGGCCGTCCGTTCCACCGGCCGCAGGGCCGCCCCCCGCGCCGCCATCTCCGACGAGGTCACCGCACCGCCGTCACCGTTCTCGTACGCCAGCGACACCAGCAGCCGCACCCGCCGCGCGAGCTCCAGCACCCGCACCGCCCGCGGCGGATACCCCGGCGCCAGCACCTCGCGCCCCTGCTCGGACCGCGCCCGGTACGCGTCGATCGCCGCCTCCGCCACCGGCCCCGACGCGGCGACGTCCAGCCGCGACAGCACCTCCGTCGCCTCCCGCAGCGCCTCCGCCAGCTCCCGCTCGGCCTCGCCCAGCGACGGCACGTCCGCCGGCGGCGCCTCCCGCACCGGCAGACAGTGCCAGACCACCTCCACGTGCACATCGCCCGCAGGCCCGGCCTCGTACACGTCGGGCACCAGACCGAACGCGGCGCCGTGACAGACCACCGCCTCCTCGGCCTCCAGCGCCCGCGCGTTGAACTCCGGCGGCCCGCTCAGCCCCAGCGGGTGCCCCGGCGCGGGCAGCGCCACCCGCAGCCCGGTCACCCCGAGCGTCCGCAGCCGCCCCAGCGCGAGCGTGAGACCGACCGGCGCCGTTTCCCCGGGCAGCCCCTCCATCCGGTGCACCGCGTCCTCACCGACGATGGCGTGCACGGCGTCGTCCGGCGAGACAAGTCCGGCCAAAAGGGCATTTCCCCAAGCGGCGAGGCGTCCTGAACGTGGTTCCGAGAGCATGCATCCACCCTAAGGACCGGACCGATGGAATGGACCGCGGCACCCGTGGCGTAGATTTCATGGGGGCTGCGCCCACCGGCGCGGCGGACCAGCGACTGGTGAACGCGACAGCGCCGAGACCGGCCACACTGCAAGGGGAGACAACGCGCTCATGAGCGATGTTCTGGAGCTTCAGGACGTATCGGTGGTCCGCGAGGGCCGGGCCCTGGTGGACCAGGTCTCCTGGTCGGTCAAGGAGGGCGAGCGCTGGGTCATCCTCGGCCCCAACGGCGCCGGGAAGACCACCCTCCTGAACGTCGCGTCCAGCTACCTCTACCCCAGCAGGGGCACTGCCACCATTCTCGGCGAGACCCTCGGCACCCCCGGCACCGACGTCTTCGAACTGCGCCCCCGTATCGGCGTCGCCGGCATCGCCCTCGCCGAGAAGCTCCCCAAGCGCCAGACCGTCCTGGAGACCGTCCTCACCGCCGCGTACGGCATGACCGCGCACTGGCAGGAGGACTACGAGGACATCGACGAACAGCGTGCCCGCGCCTTCCTCGACCGGCTCGGCATGAGCGACTACCTGGACCGCAGGTTCGGCACGCTCTCCGAGGGCGAGCGCAAGCGCACCCTCATCGCCCGCGCCCTGATGACCGACCCCGAACTCCTCCTCCTCGACGAGCCCGCGGCCGGTCTCGACCTCGGCGGCCGCGAGGACCTGGTCCGCCGCCTCGGCCGCCTCGCCCGTGACCCGATCGCCCCCTCCATGATCATGGTCACCCACCACGTCGAGGAGATCGCCCCCGGCTTCACCCACGTCCTCATGATCCGTCAGGGCAAGGTCCTCGCCGCCGGTCCCCTGGAGCTCGAACTCAGCTCCCGCAACCTCTCCCTCTGCTTCGGCCTCCCGCTCGTCGTCGAGCAGGTCGGCGAGCGCTGGACCGCCCAGGGACTCCCCCTGTCCTGACCGCCGTCCGCCGCCTGACGGCAGTACGCATCGCGCCCTGTCGGCGCGCGATCCGCGGACCTACCATGACGGTGTGAACGACATCGACGCATGGGTGTGGTGGCTCGTCGGCGCGGTTGCGCTCGGAATCCCGCTCGTGGTGACCGCGATGCCGGAGTTCGGCATGTTCGCGGTCGGTGCCGTCGCGGCAGCGGGGGTCGCCGGACTCGGCTTCGGAGCCGTGGCCCAGGTGCTCACCTTCGTCGTCGTCTCGGTCGCCCTCATCGCCGCCGTCCGCCCCATCGCGGCCCGGCACGGCGCACAGCGGCCCCAACTGGCGACCGGAGTCGACGCGTTGAAGGGCAGACAGGCCGTCGTCCTGGAACGCGTGGACGCCTCGGGCGGGCGCATCAAGCTCGCCGGGGAGGTCTGGTCCGCCCGCGCGCTCGACACCGGCCGCGCCTACGAAGAGGGTGAGGAAGTGGACGTCGTGGACATCGAAGGGGCCACCGCAATCGTGATGTGACCTCGCACGACTCAACTGGACCGAACACCCCACGAGTTGTACGAGCGTCTGTCAGACTCGACCAGCAAGATCTTCTACAGGCACCTGCCGAAGCGCCGCGGCGGAGAGGGGTACGGGGAGCGACGATGGAACCCGTCATCATCGTCTTGATCATCCTGGTGGTGTTGGTCTTCATCGCCCTGATCAAGACAATCCAGGTCATCCCACAGGCCAGCGCCGCGATCGTGGAGCGGTTCGGCCGCTACACGCGCACGCTCAACGCGGGCCTCAACATCGTTGTCCCGTTCATAGACACGATCCGCAACCGCATCGACCTGCGCGAACAGGTCGTTCCGTTCCCGCCCCAGCCGGTGATCACCCAGGACAACCTGGTCGTGAACATCGACACGGTCATCTACTACCAGGTCACCGACGCCCGGGCCGCCACCTACGAGGTCGCCAGCTACATCCAGGCCATCGAGCAGCTCACCGTCACCACCCTCCGCAACATCATCGGCGGCATGGACCTGGAGCGCACGCTCACCTCCCGCGAGGAGATCAACGCGGCCCTGCGTGGCGTCCTCGACGAGGCCACCGGCAAGTGGGGCATCCGCGTCAACCGCGTCGAGCTGAAGGCGATCGAGCCGCCCACCTCCATCCAGGACTCGATGGAGAAGCAGATGCGCGCCGACCGTGACAAGCGCGCCGCGATCCTCACCGCGGAAGGCACGCGCCAGGCCGCGATCCTCACCGCGGAGGGCGAGAAGCAGTCCCAGATCCTGCGCGCCGAGGGTGAGGCCAAGGCCGCCGCCCTGCGCGCCGAGGGCGAGGCCCAGGCCGTGCGCACGGTCTTCGAGGCCATCCACGCGGGCGACCCGGACCAGAAGCTCCTCAGCTACCAGTACCTCCAGATGCTCCCGAAGATCGCCGAGGGCGACGCCAACAAGCTCTGGATCGTCCCCAGCGAGATCGGCGACGCCCTCAAGGGCCTCTCCGGCGCGATGGGCAACTTCGGCCCCCTCGCCGGGGGTTCGGGAGGCAACGGCTCAACGGCCCCCACGGCGACGGAACGCCGCGAGAAGCCCCAGATCGACTGAGAGCGCCGATGTGACCCCCGTGCACCCCCACGCCCCGAAAGGGGCGCGGGAGGGCGCGGGGAACTGCGCGACAAGCCACGCCAGATCGCCGCGAGGCAGTGAACCTCAGCTCCTACGGCGATCGGCTCATGCCGCTTCCCCGGCCAGCCAGGCCGGCAACGCGGCGAACTCCTCCGCCCCCAGCGACAGCAGCATCGCATCGGAGGGCGAGGGCTCGAACGGCTCCCGAAGCAACGGCATCCCCGCCTGCTCGGGCGTCCTGGCGGCCTTCCGGTGGTTGTCCTCCGCGCACGACGCCACCGTGTTCAGCCAGGAGTCCGCGCCCCCCTGGGCCCGCGGCACCACGTGGTCCACGGTCGTCGCCCGCCGCCCGCAGTACGCGCACCGGTGCCGGTCCCGCACCAGCACCCCGCGCCTCGACCACGGCGCTTGTCTTCGGAACGGCACCCGTACGTACCGGCACAGCCGGATCACCCGCGGCGCGGGTATGTCCACATCGGCGCCCCGCATGCGCAGTTCGGGGTGGGCCTGCTCCACGACGGCCTTGTCCTGGAGGACCAGGACGACCGCTCGGTTCAACGTCACCGTCGACAGCGGCTCGAAGCTCGCGTTCAGCACCAGCGTGTCCCGCATCCAGCCCACCTCCCGTGTGCACCGCCCACTCCCGGCGGGCGTGGATCAACTCTGGACGGGCACGCCGAGATGGACAACGCAATAAAAAATGCCCGCCCCCGATCACTTCCAAGTCCGGGGGCGGGCAAACGTTCCATGAACGCTCGGCTCGATCAGCGCACGGCGTCAGCTCTCGGCGGGGTTCTCGTACTCACCGATGAGCTGCGCCCGCGCGATCGCGTGGAACCGCAGGTTGAAACCGACAAAGGCGGGAGAAGCGTCGGAATCCGCACCCAGCTTCTCCTGGTCCACCGCGTACACCGTGAACACATAACGGTGCGGGCCGTCCCCGGGCGGCGGGGCGGCACCGCCGAAGTCCTTCGACCCGTAGTCGTTGCGCGCCTGTACGGCACCCTCCGGCAGGCCCTCGAACTTCCCGCTGCCCGCACCCACCGGCAGCTCGGTCACCGAGACCGGGATGTCGAACAGCACCCAGTGCCAGAAGCCGCTGCCCGTGGGGGCGTCCGGGTCGTAACAGGTCACGGCGAAGCTCTTGGTCTCGGGCGGGAAGCCCTCCCACCGCAGCTGCGGTGAGGTGTTGCCGGCCGCGTAGACCTGAGCGTCCTTGAGCGTCGCCCCTTCCTGGACGTCCTCGCTCGTCACCGTGAACGACGGCACGGGCGGGTGGAAGTCATGGGGGAGCGGCCGCCGCTTGAGCTCGGTCACCTCGGTACCTCCTGATCGGATGGTTCGTGGACCCCGAGCCTAGAACCAGTTGCGCCGGCTGCCGACCTCGGACAGCCACTGGTTGAGGTACGCCGCCCAATCGGTCCCGTGGAAGTCGTGCAGACCCACCTGGAACGAGCGGAACGTGTCGCTGCCCTCGCTGAACAGACCCGGCTTCTTGTCCATCTCCAGGATGACGTCCATGGCGTGCTCGTCGGCCACGAAGCTCAGCTCGACCTGGTGGAGACCGCGGTACTGCGACGGCGGGTGGAACTCGATCTCCTGGTAGAACGGCAGCTGCTGCCGGGTGTTGCGGATGTGCCCCCGCTCCATGTCCGCGTTCTTGAAGCGGAAGCCCAGCTGGATGAACGCGTCCAGGATCGCCTTCTGCGCCGGCAGCGGGTGCACGTTGATCGGGTCCAGGTCACCGGAGTCGATCGCCCGCGCGATCGCCAGCTCCGTCGTCACCCCGATGTGCATCCCGCGCAGCGCCTGGCCGTCGATCATCGTGATCGGCGTCTCCCACGGGATCTCGAAGCCGAACGGCACGGCGTGCACGGCACCGGCCTGGAGCTCGAAGGCGTCACCGAGGCGCACCTTGGTGAACTCGATGTTCTGCTTGTACTCCTCGTCGCCGCTCTCCACCTCGACCCGCGCCTGGAGCCCGACCGACAGACCCTGGATCTCCTGGTTCACGGACCCGCCCTGGATCCGCACCTCGCCCTGGACGACGCCACCCGGAACGACGTTGTCCTCGGTCAGCACCGTCTCGACCGAGGCGCCGCCGGCCCCCAGACTCGCGAGCAGCTTCTTGAACGCCATGACTCTCCCTTTGCGAACGGACCCTTGATCCCTACAAACGCGATCCGGGCACGACCGGTTCCGGACCGCCTGGACTACGCTCGGAGGCCATGATCGCGCCCCTCGACCTCCACGTGCACCCTCCGCTTCACCTCGGCACGTCAAGGCGGTCGGCATGAACGTGGAGAACCTCGCTCGCACCGCTGAAGACGTCGCGCCCGAGTTGCTCGGCGCCGTCCTCAGCCATGAGACACCCGAGGGAACCGTGAGCGTCACCATCACGGAGACCGAGGCGTACGCCGGTTCTGCCGATCCCGCCTCCCACGCCTACCGAGGCAGGACACCCCGAAACGCCGTCATGTTCGGGCCCGCGGGACACCTGTACGTCTACCGGTCCCACGGACTCCACTGGTGCGCCAACATCGTCACCGGGGCGGAAGGCGTCGCCACGGCCGTCCTCATCCGGGCAGGCAGGGTCATCGAAGGGGAAGAGCTGGCCCGCGAGCGGCGAGGGGGCAAGGCCGAGGGTCCGCGTCTCGCGCGGGGTCCTGGCAACCTCTGCCGAGCGCTCGGCATCACGGCGGAGCACAACGGCGCGGATCTCCTGACGGGCGCCTCGGTCGCGCTGTCCGAAGGTGAGCCGGTACCCGCCGCACTCATCCGGGTCGGTCCCCGGGTGGGAGTGAGCAAAGCCCACGACTGGCAGCACCGCTTCTACCTCGCGGGTGATCCCACGGTCTCCGCGTACCGATTGAGCCCGAGGGCGCAGGTGCGTGACGCGTAGCACGCACAAACGTCGACTCTCGGCCCGTCATGGCAAAGAACTGGCCAAAGAGCCCGCCCGGCCGGCGACCGCCCTGCACGTGGACCGCGCCCACGACGGCACCGACGCGTGCGCGGCGGGCGAGACCCCGCTGCGGATGCCGACGGGCGCTCCGGACACGCGCGACCAGGTGAGGACCGGTCCCCGCAACGGAGTCTCCGGCGACGGAGGTGTCCACCCCTGGCGCTTCCGGGTCGCCAACGACCCGACGGTGAGCCCGTGTCGGGCCCATGTCCCCGGCGGCGCTCAAGTTGACGCGTCCCTGGAAGGTGCGTAGCGTAGCCCGAGCCGCTTGAACCGGGTACGGCATTCGCCAGCAGCCGGAAGCGGCCAACCCACTACCTACGACTTCCCCTCAGCGGGGGCGAATTCGGCGTGTCCGCATGCCTGAATTCGAACTCGCGGAACTCGATTATGAGTCTCGACGGGAATCGGTTAACGTAGTGAATGTCGAAAGGCCGCAGGGCGAAAAACCCGAAGCCCCAGACAATCCCGCCGACCGGGAATCGGACGCCGAAAGGATCTGATAGAGTCGGAAACACCGAAGGGAAGCGCCCGGAGGAAAGCCCGGAAGGGTGAGTACAAAGGAAGCGTCCGTTCCTTGAGAACTCAACAGCGTGCCAAAAGTCAACGCCAGATATGTTGATACCCCGTCTCCAGCCCTTCTCGGCTGGGACGT
>NZ_JBEZXS010000064.1:0-34894 GCF_040638185.1 Streptomyces sp. NPDC026672 | reverse complement strand
GCGGCGAAGAGGTCACGCAGGGGGGCGAGGAGGTTGTGGGCTCCTTCGGCGACTTCGCCGGAGAGGGCGATGCCGACGAGGAAGGCGCCGACGGCGGCGGAGACCTGGAGTTGTTGGGCGAGGCCCGCCACCAACAACGTCAGACCGAGCACCACCAGCAGCAGCTTCTCCGGATCGTCGCTGGAGACGAACCGCGAGATGTGCCGGCCGTAGCGCACCGCCACCACCAGCACCAGTCCGGCCACCCCGAGCGCCACCGCGAGCGTCACACTGCCCGCGGCCAGCCCGGCACCGGCGAGCAGCGCCGTGATGATGGGCAGGTAGACCGCCATCGACAGGTCCTCGAGGACCAGGATGCTGAGGATCACCGGGGTCTCCCGGTTGCCGAGCCGCCCCAGGTCGCCGAGGACCTTGGCGATGACCCCGGAGGACGAGATCCAGGTCACCCCTGCCAGCACCACGGCCGCCACCGGGCCCCAGCCGAGCAGCAGGGCCAGCGCGGCGCCGGGCAGCGCGTTGAGCGCCGCGTCCACCAGCCCGGCCGGGTACTGGGTCTTGAGGTTGGAGACGAGGTCGCTGGCCGTGTACTCCAGGCCCAGCATGAGCAGCAGCAGGATCACACCGATCTCGGCGCCGATCGCCACGAACTCCTCGCTGGCGCCCAGCGGCAGCAGACCGCCCTCGCCGAACGCCAGCCCGGCCAGCAGATAGAGGGGGATCGGCGAGAACCGCACCCGGCCGGCGAAGCGGCCCAGCAGGCCGAGCCCGAGGAGTATCGCGCCGAACTCGATGAGGAAGACCGCGGAGGAGTGCACTCCGGATCACTCCCGTCCGAGGATCGCGGCGGCCGCCTCCACACCCTCGCGGGTGCCGATCACGATGAGGGTGTCGCCCCCGGCGAGCCGGAAGTCCGGGCCCGGCGAGGGAATCGCCTCCGCCCTGCGCAGCACGGCCACGATCGACACCCCTGTCTCCGTCCGCATCCGCGTGTCCCCGAGCAGCCGTCCGTTCCAGTGCGAGGCGGCCGGCAGTTCCACGCGCTCCGCCACCAGGCCCAGTTCGGTCGTCGACAGCAGGCTGGGACTGTGGTGCGTCGGCATCAGGGCGTCGATCAGCGCCTCCGCCTCGCCCGACGCCAGCCGCAGTGAGAGCGAGCAGGCGTCCGGGTCGTCGTCGCGGTAGGCGCTCAGCGTCCGTGACCCGTCCCGGTGGGCGACGACCGACAGACGGCGCTGCTCACGCGTGGTCAGGTCGTAACGGACACCGATTCCCGGCAGCGGCGTGCTGCTCATGCGTGCTGTCCCCACGGCTGGCCCCCTGTCCGGCTGTCTGGTTTGACTGTTCCTTTGCAAAACCGTTGGTGACACTCTAACCACCACCCCGGAAACGGCCGACGGGACCCGGAGGGCGATGCCGGGCCGTCGGCGCCGGGCCGGAACCGGAAGGAAGCGTCAGCATGATCCACTGGGTGTCCCTGGGCACCGCAGCCAGACCCGTGCCGCAGCCCGTCGCCACCCCGCTCGTATGGGCCGCGGCCTTCGGCGGGGCGCCCGTGCTGGTGGCACTGCTCAACCACATGGCGGGCCCCGACCGGCCCGCGTTCGCCCTCACCGCGCTGTCCCTGCTGTCCGCCCTGCTCGGCCTGTGCGCCCGGTTCACGGCGGCCCCCGGCACCGCCCTGCTGTGCTGGCTGTTCCTCAACGGCTTCGCGATACCGCCGGCCGGCACCCTCACCTGGGCCGCGCACCGCGACGCCCTGTGGCTGGCCTGCCTGCTGGGCGCCGGACTCGTCGGCACCACCCTCGCCCGGCTGCTCAACGCCCACGCCGCCTACCGCAGGATCGGCCCGCCCGGCCCGTACCCGCCGCACGACGGCATCGAAGGCGGCTGAACCCTCGCCGCCGGTCGTCGTCGGCTTCGCGGCGGCGACCGGTTCCGGCTGCGCCCTCGCCCTCGGCGCGGGAGGTGCCGCTCCGACTCGTCGGCAAGGTGGAGTTCGGCGGCCGACCGGAGTTCGGTGGCCGGGACCGTTCAGGAACGGCGGCCGAACGCGTCGAGGATCTGTTCGGCGGCCAGCGTCGCCGTCAACTCACCGTCCCTGACCCGCTGTTCTAGGCCGGGCGCGAGCTCGCGCACCGCCGGGTCGGAGTGCAGCCGGCCCAGGACCTCGTCCCGGACCATCGCCCAGGTCCAGTCGACCTGCTGGTCCCGCCGCTTCGCCGCGAGCCGCCCGGTCCCGTCGAGCAGCGCGCGGTGCTGTTCCAGCCGTTCCCACACCACCTCCAGACCGGTGGACTCACGGGCGCTGCAACTGAGCACCGGTGGCGTCCAGAACGCGTCCCTGCCGTGCATCAGCCGCAGCGCGCCCGTCAACTCCCGCGCCGCCGCCATGGCGTCGCGCTCGTGCGGGCCGTCCGCCTTGTTGACGGCGATGACGTCGGCCAGTTCCAGGACACCCTTCTTGATGCCCTGGAGCTGATCGCCGGTGCGGGCCAGCGTCAGCAGCAGGAAGGAGTCGACCATGTTCGCGACCGCCGTCTCCGACTGGCCGACGCCCACCGTCTCCACCAGGATCACGTCGTAGCCGGCGGCCTCCATCACGACCATCGACTCCCGGGTCGCCTTGGCCACCCCGCCCAGCGTGCCCGCGCTGGGGGAGGGGCGCACGAAGGCGTCCGGGTCCACCGCCAGGCGCTCCATCCGGGTCTTGTCGCCCAGGATCGAGCCGCCCGTGCGGGTTGACGACGGGTCCACCGCGAGCACCGCCACCCGGTGCCCCAGCGACGTCAGCAGCGTGCCGAACGCGTCGATGAACGTCGACTTGCCGACCCCCGGCACCCCGCTGACCCCGATCCGCCGCGCCCGGCCGCTGTGCGGGAGCAGTTCGGTGAGCAACCGCTGCGCCAGCGCCCGGTGCTGCGGCCGGGTGGACTCGACGAGGGTGATCGCGCGCGCCACCAGCGCCCGCTTCCCGTCGAGCACACCCTTCACATACGCGTCGACATCGATCGCCGCCATGGGACTACAGATCGTGGCCGAGGTCGGCCGCCAGGCGCTGGACGAGGTCGTACGCCGCGTCCGGGATCACCGTGCCGGGCAGGAACACGGCGGCCGCGCCCATCTCCAGCAGCACCGGCACGTCCTGTGGCGGGATCACCCCGCCCACCACGATCGTGATGTCCTCCCGGCCCTCCTCGGCGAGCTTCTCGCGCAGCGCCGGTACGAGGGTGAGGTGACCGGCGGCCAGCGAGGACACGCCGACCACGTGGACGTCCGCCTCGACGGCCTGGCGGGCGACCTCCTCCGGGGTCTGGAACAGCGGGCCGACGTCGACGTCGAAGCCGAGGTCGGCGAAGGCGGTGGCGATCACCTTCTGGCCGCGGTCGTGGCCGTCCTGGCCCATCTTGGCGACCAGGATGCGCGGCCGGCGGCCCTCGGCCTCCTCGAACGCGTCCACCAGGGCCCGGGTGCGCTCCACGTTCGGGGACTGTCCTGCCTCGTTGCGGTACACGCCGGAGATCGTACGGATCTGGCTCGCGTGCCGGCCGTACACCTTCTCCAGGGCGTCGGAGATCTCGCCGACCGTGGCCTTGGCGCGGGCCGCGCGCACGGCCAGTTCCAGCAGGTTGCCGTCGCCGTCGGCCGCCCGGGTCAGCGCGTCCAGGGCGTCCCGGCAGGCGGTCTCGTCCCGCTCGGCGCGCAGCCGCCGCAGCTTGTCGATCTGCTGTGCGCGGACGGCGGAGTTGTCGACCTTGAGCACCTCGATCCGCTCGTCGTTCTCCACCAGGTACTTGTTGACGCCGATCACCGGCTGTCGGCCGGAGTCGATGCGGGCCTGGGTGCGGGCCGCCGCCTCCTCCACGCGCAGCTTGGGGATGCCCGCGTCGATGGCCTGCGCCATGCCGCCGGCCTGCTCGACCTCCTGGATGTGCTGCCACGCCTTGCGCGCGAGGTCGTACGTCAGCCGCTCCACGTAGGCGCTGCCGCCCCAGGGGTCGATGACCCGGGTGGTGCCCGATTCCTGCTGGATGAGCAGCTGGGTGTTGCGGGCGATGCGCGCCGAGAAGTCGGTGGGCAGGGCCAGGGCCTCGTCCAGGGCGTTGGTGTGCAGCGACTGGGTGTGGCCCTGGGTCGCCGCCATCGCCTCCACGGCCGTGCGCGTGACGTTGTTGAACACGTCCTGCGCGGTCAGCGACCAGCCCGAGGTCTGCGAATGCGTGCGCAGCGACAGGGACTTGGCGTTCTTCGGCTCGAACCGGGAGACCAGCCTGGCCCACAGCAGCCGGGCCGCCCGCAGCTTGGCGACCTCCATGAAGAAGTTCATGCCGATCGCCCAGAAGAACGACAGCCGGGGCGCGAACGCGTCGACGTCCAGGCCCGCTTCACGGCCCGCCCGGATGTACTCGACGCCGTCCGCGAGGGTGTAGGCCAGCTCCAGGTCGGCCGTGGCACCGGCCTCCTGGATGTGGTAGCCGGAGATGGAGATGGAGTTGTACCGCGGCATCCGCTGCGAGGTGTACGCGAAGATGTCGGAGATGATCCGCATCGACGGCTTCGGCGGATAGATGTAGGTGTTGCGGACCATGAACTCCTTCAGGATGTCGTTCTGTATGGTCCCGGCCAGCTTCTCGGGCGGTACGCCCTGCTCCTCCGCCGCCACGATGTACAGCGCCAGCACCGGCAGCACCGCACCGTTCATCGTCATCGACACGGTCATCCGGTCCAGCGGGATGCCGTCGAACAGCTGGCGCATGTCGTAGATCGAGTCGATGGCCACGCCCGCCATGCCGACGTCACCGGTCACCCGCGGGTGGTCGCTGTCGTAACCCCGGTGCGTGGGCAGGTCGAAGGCGACCGACAGGCCCTTCTGACCGGCCGCCAGATTGCGCCGGTAGAACGCGTTGGACTCCTCGGCGGTGGAGAAGCCCGCGTACTGGCGGATCGTCCAGGGCTGGTTGACGTACATCGTCGGGTACGGGCCGCGCAGATACGGGGCGATGCCCGGGTACGTGCCCAGGAAGTCCAGGCCCTCCAGGTCCCGTCCCGTGTAGAGCGCCTTGACCCCGATGCCCTCCGGGGTCTCCCACAGCGGCGCGTCGGCACCGGTCGTCCGCTTGACGGCCGTGCGCCAGTCGTCCACGCCGCCGTCGGCGAGCGGGGTCCCCAGCTCGATGCCGGAGAAGTCGGGGATTCCCATCAGGACACTCCCATGCGGTCGAGGGTCGCGGACAGCACGTCGACGGCGTCGCAGCCCGCGAAGACGTACGAGTCGACGCCGGCGCGGTCGGCGGGCCGGCCCGCGAGGAACACGTGCCGGGCGCCCGCCGCGCGCAGCGACGCGGCGGTCCGCTCGGCCTGTTCCTCGTACAGCGCGTCGGTGGAGCACAGCACGGCCTCCACGGCCCCGCTGTCCTCGAAGGTTCCCTCGGTGACCGGTTCGATGCCGCCCGCCTGGAAGAGGTTGGCGGCGAACGACGAGCGCGCGGTGTGCGCGGCGGCCGGGCCGATCGTCGCGAGGAAGATCCGGGGCCGGGCGCCGGTGGCCGCGAGGTGCGCGTCCGAGCGGGCGCGCAGCTCCTCGAACGCCTCGTCGCGGCGCACCCGGGGCAGCCCGCCGGACGGCGGCTCGGGCGCGGGCTCGCGCTCCACCGGCTTCTCGGCCAGCAGCGGGAACTCGCTGACCCCGGTGACGGGTTCACGGCGCTTGGCGAGCTTCTTGGACCGCTCGGCCCAGGTGGTCGCGAGGTCCGTGCGCAGCCGGCCCGAGCGCAGCACGGCGGCCTGACCGCCGTCGCCCTCGATCGAGCGGAAGAACTTCCAGGCGGCGTGGGCGAGTTCGTCGGTCAGCCGCTCCACGTACCAGGAGCCGCCCGCCGGGTCGATCACCCGGGCCAGATGCGACTCCTCGACCAGGATCGTCGAGGTGTTGCGGGCGATACGGCGGGAGAACGCGTCCGGCAGGCCGAGCGCGTGGTCGAACGGCAGCACCGTGACCGCGTCGGCGCCGCCCACCCCGGCCGCCAGCGTGGCGACCGTCGTGCGCAGCATGTTCACCCACGGGTCGCGGCGGGTCATCATCACCGGCGAGGTCACCGCGTGCTGCACCTGGGCGCCCGCGCCCGGCGCCCCGCTCACCTCGGCGACCCGCGCCCACAGCCGGCGCGCGGCGCGCAGCTTGGCGATCGTCAGGAACTGGTCGGCGGTGGCCGCGTACCGGAACTCCAGCTGCCCGCACGCCTGCTCGACGGTCAGCCCCGCCCCGGTCAGCTCGCGCAGGTACGCCACACCGGTCGCGAGGGAGGCGCCCAGCTCCTGCCCCGCCGAGCCGCCCGCCTCGTGGTACGGCAGCGCGTCCACGGTGACCGTGCGCAGCCCCGGAAAGTCCTCGGCGACCCGGCGGGCGAGGGCGGCGAACGGCGCCGCGTCCAGGGCCTCGCCGGTGCGGGCCTCGTACCCGAGCGGGTCGGCGCCCAGGTTGCCGCGGACCGCCGCCGGGTCGACGCCCCGCTCCTCGTACAGCCGCAGCAGCCCGGCCGCTGCCGCCTCGGTGTCCCGGCCGGCGTCCAGCACCACCGGCGCCAGGTCCAGGTGCACACCGTCGAGGGCCCGGCCCAGCTCGGACACGGGGAAACCGCCCCGGCCCACGACCAGCCACAGCGAGGTGACGCCGTTCTCCAGGTCGGTCAGGACCGCGCCGTCGGCGAGGGCGGAGTGCCGCTGCCGTACGTCCCAGCCGCCCGCGGTGGCGCCCTCGGGGCGGGCGCCGCGGACGAACGGGGCGAAGCCGGGCAGACCGGCGTCGGGCGCGGTGTCGCGCGCGGTGTAGAGGGGCCGGGTGCGCAGCCCGTCCTCCAGCGTCGTGGACAGGGCGTCCTCAGCTGCCGTGCCCGAGACTTCCTTGCCCGACTTGCGCAGCACACCCTCGACCAGGCGTTGCCACTGCTCGTGTGTCGCGTCAGGGAACTCGGCGGCCAGCGGGAGCCCGTCGTCAGGCAGGACCGTCATGGCTCGGATGCTAGGCCAGGCCGCTCAAGCGGGAGCAGTGCGGCGGCTGTGACGTTGCCCTCGCGGTGGCTATGACCTGCGCCTCCCGTCTTCCGGCCCGGCGTGTCCCGGTGGTCAGCAGGTGCCTTCCGCGAGGCCCGGCAGCAGTCCGACCACCGCCTGGCGCTGCACCGGTCCCATGAACTCGGCCAGCGCCTCCTTCACCGCCCGCGCGAGCATCGAGGACGCCTCCCGCAGCAGCTCCCTGGCCTTGTCGGTCAGGGTCACCACCACGCCCCGCTTGTCCCCGCACGCCGACTGGCGGGTGACCAGACCGGTGCGCTGGAGGCAGGCGATCTGGTACGTCAGCCGGGTCTTGGGCCGGCCCAGCAGCTCGGCGATCCGGGTCATGCGCAGGCCGTCGCGGGACTGCTCGGCCAGCAGGCACAGGATCAGGAACTCGTCGTGGGAGACGTCGAGGGTCTCCTTCACGACCGAGCGCAGCCGCTGCTCCACGGCCCCGGTCGCGGCCAGCAGGAGCATCCAGGCGCGCAACTCGTCCGGGAGCAGCCGGCCGCCCCCGGAGGGGCATCCGGGCAGGTCGGGGAGGGTCTCATCACGGGCTGCCATACGAGGATTCTACCTATTGTTCAAAATTGGAGAATGGGCTAGCGTGGGTCATCCAAATTTGGACCACCACGAAGGGCAGTACGACCATGACCGTCGCCGTCGCCACAGGGACCTGGCAGCTGGATCCGGCCGCCTCCGCCGTCGTCGTACGGCACAAGACGTTCTGGGGCCTGGTCACCGTCAAGGGGACCTTCACCACCGTCAGCGGCGGCGGAGAGGTCGCCGACGACGGCACCGCCACGGGCACCGTCACCCTGGACGCCACCTCCCTGGACACGAAGAACAAGAAGCGCGACGTCCACCTGCGCTCGGCGGACTTCTTCGACGCGGAGAACCACCCGGAGATCACCTTCGCCGTCCGCGGCGCCGAACTCCGCGACGGCGACACCGCCCACGTCACCGGCCAGCTCACCGTCCGCGGCGTCAGCCGTCCGCAGGAGATCACTGCCCGTGTCACCGCCGCCGACGACACGTCCGTGACGCTGGCCACCGAGTTCACCGTGAACCGCGACGAGTTCGGCGTCAGCCTCAACCAGATGGGCATGATGGGCGGCCTCACCAAGGTCGACGCGACGCTCCGCTTCACCCGCGCGGCGGGCTGACCCCCGGTCCTGCCGCGCCGTCGCGCAGCCGTACGTCCTGGCTCGACAGGGTCTGCGGGCCCGCCGTGAACGCCCGCAGCCGGACGCGGACGCCCCGCCCGGGGAGGGGGAACCCCCCGGAGGGCGGCCGCAGTTCGAGCCGTGCGGTGCCGTGCGCGGGAATCGTCGCCGGGCCCCGCACGAGCGACCAGTAAAGGCCCGTCCCCTGACCGGTGGTGAGCATGAAGTGCGGGGTGAGCGCGGCGCCGGCCGCGTTGCTCACCCGCACGGTCAGCGCGGACACCACACCCGCGGGCGTACCGCGCACCGACATGACCCGCAGGTGCAGCGGGGGCCTCCCGGACACCGCGAGCACCGCGCTGACCAGCGCCGGGCAGACCAGCAGGACGGCCGTGGCGGCCAGCGCCGGCCGGCGACGGGGGCCGGCCGGCAGCGCACCGGGGCGCGGCTGCCAGGCCGTGGCGAACTCCTCCGGGGGCGCGGTGACCGCCGCCGCCAGCCACAACGGGGTCATCATCAGGTAGTAACCGTCCTGCGAGCGCGTCGCCAGATAGAACGCGCACCAGGGCAGCACCGTCGCCGCCGGACCCAGCCGGCGCACGAACAGCACGAACAGCGCCAGCAGGGCCGCCGCCAACAGCACGCTCGCACGCCCGTACCAGTCCAGACGGTCACTGCCGTCCGTGAAGTACAGCGAGACGTCCATCAGCCCCTGACCGTGCAGCACCGCGCCCTGCGTCAGCGGCAGCGCGATCCCGGAGAGCCACGCGGTCGGCTCCCGCACCACGAAGTACGCGTCGATCAGCAGCCACGCGCCCGCGGCGGCCCCGGCGAACCGCGCGACGACGAGCCCCGCGGCCCGCCCGCCCAGCTCCCCGCGGCGCACCGCGTAGATCCCGGCGAGCAGGAACGGCGCCACGAACCACGGCAGTTGCTGTGCCGCGCACGCCGCACCCAGACACGCGGCCCGCGCCAGACCGGCCGGGCCGAGCCGTCCGCCCCGCCCGATCCGCGGCCAGCGCACCACCATCGGGATCAGCAGGGCGAGCGAGACGATCGCCGGGTAGCCCAGCCGGGCGTACGACGGCAGGAGGCCGAAGCCGAGACAGACGACGGTCGCCGCCGACCGCCACGGCACCGGGAGCATCCGCCACAGCACGACCGTGCCCGCCATCAGCGCCCCCGTGCTCACCGCCGTGGCCGCCGCGCCGCCGTGCCCGAGCCACAGCAGGGGGACCGCCAGCAGCGGCGCCAGTGGCGGGTAGCCGTACGTGAAGTCGTAACCGCCGTCGGTCGTCTGGGTGAGGGGGACACCGTGCCCGAACAGCCAGGGCCAGGGGCGGCCGTACACCGGGTGGCCGGTGGCCAGCTCGCGGGCGGCCTGGGTGGTCAGGGCCGCCTCGTCGCCGCCGCCGTGGCTCAGCACCCAGGCGCACAGGGCGAGCGTCAGCGCCGTCACCAGGACCAGCGCGTCCAGCCGGGCCAGGGACCTGGTCCCGCGGACGGTCAGGGCGAGCACTCCGGTGACCAGGATCGAGACATAGCACACGGAGATCACGGCGGCGAGGACCGGGCGGTGCGAGGCGGCCTGCGTCCACACCGAGCGGGTGCCGACGAACAGGCTGATGTCGGCGAGGAGCGTGAGGACGCGGTGCCACTGCGCCGGGCCGGGCGGACCCTCGATGACGGGCACCGCCGACCGTGTCCGCGCCCCGGGTGTCGTCCGCTGTGTCTCTGCGACATGCACGGCACCGGACGCTAGGCGCGGTCGGTGAGCGAGGTGTCGCAAGGGGTGAAGAAGCGGGTGTGAGACCGGTAAGAAGGGGGCGTATCGTACGGGCTTCGGCGGGCCGGCCGCGGACCGAGGGGACGGAGTGACGACCGGGGAGGTCGCGCTGCGTGTCGTTGTTGGGCCGAACGGGTGACTTGCCGTAAGAATTGCCAGGTGCAGGCAATGAGGGCGAGTCAGTTCGGGGGGAGACCGGTGAACCGCTACGACGTCACCGATGAACAGTGGGAGGGGCTCGCCCAGGTCGTGCCGCTACGGGGCCGGGACGCCTGGCCCTCGGCGGTGAACCACCGGTCGCGGCCCGAGGCGGCGACCGAGGCGCGGCGGCGGTTCGTCGTCCTGCGGGTCAATGTGTTCGCGGACGCGCGCGACGTCGCCGAGACGCTGATGGCGGGTGTGCCCGTGCTGCTCGACCTCTCCGGCGCGGAGGGCGACGTCGCCAAGCGCGTTCTCGACTTCAGCACCGGTGTCGTCTTCGGACGGCGCAGCGGGATGCACCGCGTCGACCGCAACGTGTTCCTGCTGACGCCACCGGGCACGGAGGTCAGCGGACTGATGCAGAACGCCGGGGTCTCCTAGGGTTCCGGCAGGCGATGTTCGCCCGTCGAGGAGCGGCGTCCGGTGCGTGCCCTCGGTGTGCCGGGTGCAAGTCCTCGTACTGGGTGTACTCGGGTGTGTGCCCGGTGCGGCGAGAGTGCGTGCCGGGCGTCGCGACGGGGCGAACGTCGCCTGTCGCGGCACCAGGGCCGAGCCGGTCCGTGGTCCCTCGATCGTAGGAAGGCCCTCGGAGGGAACGGTTCCGCACCGTGCGGGGCCCGTACGGTCCGCATATGCCCGTTCCCTGCGCAAGCCCCGACCCCACGCCCCCACCCCCCGAACCGGGACCTCCCGACCCCGCTGCGTCACCGCCATCACCGACCGACACGGGGCACCCCGAGCGGGTACGGGCGCCGTTACCCGTGTCCGGTGCTGACCCCGGCCCCGGTCCCGGTCCCATGTCCGGGCCCCGGTCCGTGTCCGGGCCCGCGCCCGAGCCGGCCGGCTCCGACGAGCGGGTGCCGGCTCCGCGTACGGCTCCAGAATCGGCTCCGCCGGGGACCGTGGGGGCTGGGGCGGCCGGATCCGGTGGGGTAGTGGGCGCGGCCGACGCGACCGGTGCCGCCGGGCTGCCCGAGTCGGCTGGTCTCGGCGGGGTGCTTGGAGCGGCCGAAGAGACCACGCAGCCACGGGTGGCCGGTTCGCCCGGGTCGGTCGTGTCGGCTGGTCTCGGTGGGGTGGCCGAAGTGGCCGAGCAGCCCAGGGTGGTCGGTTCACCTGGCTCGGCTGGATCACCTGGGTCGGTCGGGTCACCCGGATTGGCCGGTTCGCTCGGGTCGGCCGCGTCGCTCGGGTCGGCCGGGACACCTGGGTCGGCTGGGGTGGGCGGGGTTGGGCTGGGGGTCGCGGAGCGGTATGTGCGGCCCTGTCTTACCGAGTTGCGGTTGTCCGCGTTCGCCGGGCATCGGCGGGCCGGGTTTTCGCTCGGGCCGCTCACCCTGTTCGCCGGGCCCAGCGGCAGCGGAAAGACGACGGCGCTGCGGGCCTACGAGGCGCTGGCCAGGCTCGCCGCCGGAGTGCCGCTCGCCGAGGTGTTCCCGGACCCCCTGGCCTGCGTGCCCGAGCGCGCCCGCCCCGACGCCCAGCACCGCCGCGGGTTCCGGATCGGGTGCACGGCGGACGGCCCCGAGGGCCCCGTCCGGCTCGACGTTGCCGTACAGGTCGAGCCCGAACTGCGTGTCGTCGGCGAGCGGTTGACCGCCGGAGACCTCGTCCTCCTGGAGACCGCCCTGCGCGACCCCGGCCGCCACGCCGTCCAGGCCGCCTGGCACACCGCCGGCGCCTCCCCGGTGACCCGCGCCCCGCTCCCCGACGACCGCCTCGGCACCGCGCTGCTCCCGCTGCGCGTCGCCGGCAAGACCGACGGCCAGCGCCGGGTGCTCGCCGCGGCCGAGCAGACCGTGGTCGCCCTGCGCTCCGTCTTCCCCTGCGACCCCCGCCCCGACTGCATGCGCCATCCCGTGCCCATGAGTTCGGGACGGCTCCTGCCCGGCTGCGACAACCTCGCCGACGTGCTGTGGCGCACCCGGTCCGAGTGCACCCGCCGCCACGCGCAACTCGTCGCCGCCGTGCAGCGGGGCTGCGCCGGAGCGGTGACCGACCTGCGCGCCGAACCCCTGGGCGACGGGACCGTACGCGCCGTACTGGAGCGCGCCGCCGCCGGCACGACCGGGCTCGGCCTGCTCGGCGACGGCGAACTGCGCTATCTGGCCCTTGCGTTGGTGCTGCTGACCGGACCCGGTGTGCTCGACGTGGACGCGCCGGGCGAGGTGCCCGACGCGATGCGGGTGCTCACCGTGCTCGCGGACGGGGTCGACCGGGCCCTGGACCCCCGGCAGCGCACCGAACTGCTGGGCCTCGCCGCGCGGATGTGCGCCCGCGGACACATCCGCTTCGTGGGGACGGTCAGCGACGCCTCGTGGGCGTACGGGATGGACGGCGTCACGGTGGTACACCTGAACCCGTGACGGAACACCTGGATGTGGCGAAACTCCAGCACCGCCTGGTCGAGTTCGCCGCCGCACGCGACTGGCAGCCCTTCCACACACCCAAGAACCTGGCGACCGCGCTCAGCGTGGAGGCGTCCGAACTGGTCGAGATCTTCCAGTGGTTGACGCCCGAGCAGTCCGCCCGGGTCATGGACGACCCGGACACCGCGCACCGCGTGCAGGACGAGGTCGCGGACGTGCTGGCCTATCTGCTGCAACTGTGCGACGTGCTCGGCGTCGACCCGCTGACGGCCCTGTCCGCCAAGATCGACCGCAATGAGCGGAGGTTCCCGGTGCCCGGCGGCGAGGACGGCAACGCGAAGGGCGGCGAGGGCGAGCGCGAGGGCGACGGAGAGGGCGACGGGGACAGTGGCGCGGACGAGGGCGGGGCCGAGCGGCGCTAGTTCACATTCCCGCCCACTCCCGCTCACAGGAGGCCCACCCTCCGTTATCACTCTCCGCTGTTGAATCCCCGATCGAATCCGAATTGTTGTCCACAGATTTCCCCCTACCTCTGGCTTTTCGCCCCAAGGCCATTCACTCTGGGTAGTGGACAGCGTGGTTCGGACGGACGTACCGGGAGTACGTCGGACAGACGGGGGCAGCGCATGGATGCGGTGCGGCTCATCGTGACGAGCAGACGCGCCCTGGCGGCGAGCGAAGGCGTCCCGCAGACCCTGACCGAGGTCTGGCAGGCGCAGGCACTGGCACAGGCAATCGGCAGCCGACTGGCGGTCTCCGGTCCGCCCGAACTGCGGGGCGAGGCACTGGGACTGACGGAACTGGCCGGCCGGGGCTGCGGTGTGCTCGACACCCCGGTCCTCGGCCCGGGAGAACTGCGGGCGGCCCAGCTCACCGGCCTGGACGACGCCCACCAGACCCTGATCTGCCTCGCGGGCCTGCTGGGCGAGGCGGGCATCGCCCTGGTCGGCGTGGCGAGCGCGGCGGACGACGAGGCGACGTACTGGCAGTGCATGGAGGCGATCGACGCGGCCGACGAGGCCCGTGACCGGGTCCAGGAGATGCTGCGCAAACTGGCGGCCCGTGAGGAGGCGACCGCCCTGCCGGAAAAAGAGGCGGGCTGACCCGGAGTGAAGCCGTCACGGAGCACGCCGCCGGCCTCACCGGGCCGGCCCGCCCCACCCCGTTCGGCCTCACCGGACGGGCCCGCCTCCACCCCGTTCGGCCGTCCGGATTCACTCGGCCGGAGGACGGGAGGTGGGAGGTGCCGGTGAGGTCGGAGGGGTGCGTGGCGTGCAGGATGGATGTATGGACCTTCGAATCTTCACCGAGCCCCAGCAGGGCGCGACCTACGACACCTTGCTCACCGTGGCGAAGGCCACCGAGGACCTCGGCTTCGACGCCTTCTTCCGTTCCGGTACCGTATCTACCCATGGAGCTAATCGCCCTGGGGGACAGGGACCACGCCGACATGGTCAGGGCAGTCACGTACGGACGACAGAGCCACAAGAGCGAGACCGACAGTCAGGCATCCCCGCAGATGCAGAAGGCTAAGGGGATCGCTTACATCAACTCACAGGATCGATGGTCCCACGTCGGGCACTACGAGGACGTTGGGCTTTCAGGGTACGACCCTAACGTCATCCGGCCGGACTTCGAGCGACTTATGGAAGACGCTCGTTGCCGGAAGTTCGACGTTGTAGTGATCTACATGCTATCCCGCCTGACGCGGCAGGGGGCTGCGGAAGCAATGAAGATCCAACAGGAGTTGGTGAACCACGGCGTTGCTCTTGTATCGACGCAAGAGCCCTTCATCAACACGTCGGACGACAACCCCTTCGGCATTGCATTCTTCGCCCTGATTGCCGGGCTGGCACATCAGGAATCAAAGAACAAGTCGAAGTTCATCCGTGATGCCTTCGCGGAGCTGAAGGCGAAGGGATCCCACTCCTCCGGCCCGGTGCCGTACGGGTTCACCGCGGAGGCGGTTCAGGTCGACAAGGTCACGATTCGAATTCTCCGGCCCGGAGAAACGAGTGATCACGAAGTTGGCCCCGACTCGACTCCGGCTGACAACGTGGTCTATATGATCAAAGAGGCAGAGAGAGGCGTCAAGGAGAACGCCATCGCGACGGACCTCACCGAGAAGGGAGCTAAGACACCGCTGGGCAGCCTCGATGAGGAAGCCTCAAAAGCTCGTCGAGAGGCGGCACTCAAGCGCCGCAAGGGTGGTCCATCGGACGAGGCGGAGTACGAATGGTCGGCGACCGTCGTACGCCGCATCCTTCGCGATCCGCGGCTTGCAGGCTTCGCCATCGGACCAGTCGACCCAAAGACGAAACGACGGGAGATCCTGCGCGACGAGGACGGGCAGCCGGTGAAGCCGCACGAGGGGTTCATTGAGCCCAAACGCTGGTATGACCTGAACGCCCTCCTCGACGGCCGGAAGCGTGAGCGCAACATGGACCGCGCCGGCACCATGACGTTCCTCGGGTCCTGGGGCGTACTGCGCTGCGGGCTGTGTGACTCCGGAATGACGGTTGCCAACAGCAGTGAGACGTATGTGTGCAACCTCCGGAGAAGCGTCGGAGACGTCCCGAAGCATGTCCTGCGTGTCAGTCAGTCGGAGGCTGATGCCGTCGTAGCAAGTCGGCTGTGGACCAAGGTCGCTTCCCTGGACCCCGAGAACGACGAGGACGTTGCCATCCTCGCGGCTGCCGCGGAGCGGTTTGCGGTACAGGGAGCGGACCCGGAAGCCGCAACAGAGTTGGCAGAACAGGAGGCACAGCTCCTCCACGTCCAAGAGAGCCTGCGCGTGCTGTACGACGACCGGGACGAGGGCTTGTACGAAGGTCCGACGGGACGCCAGGCGTTCAAGGACACCATCCGCAAGTATCGACAGCACGAGGCCCGATGCGCTGCGCGAATTGACGAGCTGAGGGCTACCGAAACATCCGCAACACGACTGCCCATTGATGAGTGGTTCGCGGACACCGACGACGGCGACCCGTTCTCCCCTGGTGGTCTGTGGGAACGGTGGGACGTGACCAACAAACGATCGTTCCTGTCCCTGTTCGTCGATGCCGTAACCGTCAACGCTGCGACAACGAGGCGGGGGACGACGTTGGACCGAGTGAACGACCGCGTTGGCATCAAGTGGGCAACCCCCGCAGAGGACACCACTGATAACGAATCGGTAACGTCCTGAGGGATCGATGTCGGCGAAGGGAGCCTTCGGACCCATCGGAGGCCGGGGCACGTCGAGATGCGGCCTCCTCCGCCATCCACAGGACACCTGTGGATAACTCCGTAGAGTGACCGATCGAGTGTCAAGGTGTACGCAGAGTGCTCGTAGAGGTCGGTTCCCGGTCCAAAGTGCCAAACTAACCGCCTATTTCTATTCCCTCTTAACGCGTGTTAGAAGGAATGGAAAACAGGGGTTAGTTTGGCACTTTGGACAAACCCCGGGGAGGACGCTTCCAGGATCATCCAACCCGAGCATGCGCCCCATTACGTCTGTAGACGATGCCGCACTAGGCGGCTGAAGGAGGGGCACAGTGCTGACGTCATGCAGAGCGGACGAGTGCGGAGAGGCCGGAGTTATCGCGGGATGGTGCCCCCCGCACGCCCTCCGGCGGTACAGGCGGGACGCTATCAGGAAGCCGCGTACCGACTCACGGAAGGAGACCCCTGAACTTCCGAACTGCACGGGCCCCATGTGTCGACGGAAAGCCACACGCCACGGGATGTGTGCCCGACATGCGGCACAGCTTGCTCGGCGTGGGCAGCTCAGGCCGATCCCTCAGCAGCGTCCTGTGGGTGCCGCACAGGCCCGTGACACGGAGGGGCGGAAGCAGTGCAGCGTGTGTCTCCAGTGGAGACCTGAGGCCGACTACGACCGATCCCCGATTCAGGAAGACGGCCTCCAGCCGTCGTGCCGACCGTGCCGCATTCTGATCACGTACAGCCTGCCCCCGGCTCAGCATGAGGCATTGCTGACGGAGCAGGGGGGCGTGTGCGCCGTGTGTGGCCGGACGGACCGGTCAGGGAAGGCTCTTGCCGTCGACCACGACCACTCGTGCTGTTCCGGCCCACGGTCGTGCGGACGCTGTGTCCGTGGCCTCCTGTGCTCTCGTTGCAACTTCGGGCTTGGCCGGTTCTCCGACGACCCGGGACGGCTGCGGTCCGCGGCTGCGTACGTGGAAGGGTGGAGGCGTCGGGAGCCGCGCGAGATCCCTCCCACGCCCAAGGGGCGCAGGGACAAGCGGTGGTACGCCTACCGGGTAGCTCCTGAGGGCTATGCCGAGATGCTTGCGGCGCAGGGAGGGGCGTGCGCGCTGTGCAGTACGAAGCCAACGACAAGAGCTCTTGCCGTCGACCACGACCACTCGTGCTGTCCTCGCGCTGTCGACGGGAGGGTGACGTGCGGACGGTGTGTACGTGGTCTGCTCTGTACGAACTGCAATGTGGGGCTAGGGACTATGGACGATGACCCGATCGTCCTGCGACGCGCGGCGGATTACGTGGGTGGGGCAGTGGCCAGCACGTTTCTAGCGAACTGATCCATGTTTGAGTGCTGCGCCCCATTACCTATGTAGAAGGGGAAGACGAGGCGACCGTAGCGAGTAGCGTGCGGCCCCGCTCCCCTCCCTCGACGGCCGGTGGCGCTCCCGTACGCTCCCCGCACTCTCCTCCGGGTTGAAGCTCGGTAGCAGCGCCCCGGCCGTCTCAGACTTCCGCTGCATGGCAGGGCGCTACACCGTCCGCGGAGGACGGTCACCGGTTGGACTCCGGGCAGCGGAGAGGTGAGCGTGTGCCCGAGCAGTAACCAGGCCGAAGGGTGACACCGGATAGGACGAGTCGACCGGCTCCGGACAGCCGACGGTCGGCCCGCCGTGGGTTCGAATCCCACCACGCTCGTCACTGGTCCCGTAGCTCAGATGGACAGAGCGCCGTACTACGGATGCGGAGGGCGCAGGTTCGAGTCCTGCCGTGACCACGCTGAATACTCTTGCCGAACGTAGCCACGGAGGTGGCTGTACCACTGCGGGTCGCCGGCCTCCAGTGGCCCGTTCGACGTCCCGTTCCTGATGTCGTACTCCAGCAACTCCCTTGCGTACTGGAGGGCGTTGTCCGGACCGTCGACGTCGTGCGGATACGTACATGCGAACCGGTCTGCTACGGCAGCTCGACGCAGCAGGAATTCCCGACGTCGGCTCAGGCCCTCCAGTTCGTTTGTGAGGACTGCCAGAGACTGAACCTCTGCGAACTCCCGCAGTAAGTCATCCATGCGGATGATGCTAGGACACGCTGTAGCGCGAGGCTCCGGTAACGGAGCTACCTGTCGCGCACAGGGGCCGTGGACGATGTCGCGACGGTTAACAACGCCGGACCCGGGCAACTGCGGCGGACGCGCTGCACTTCCCCGGGCCGGACGTTTCCCCGCTGGTGTAACCGGCAACACGCCCGTCTCTGGAGCGGGTAACTACAGGTTCGAATCCTGTGCGGGGAGCGCGACGCACCTAACGGCCATCCTGGAGGCACGGTGCGTTCCGTCGACGCTAGAACGGGGTCACGCCCGTTCCAACGATGCGTCGGCATAGGACGTCCACTTGCGCCCCGTACGGCGGGGAGGAGGCATACGGACGTCCGCATGGTGACGGTAGCTCAGTCGGTCAGAGCGCCCGGTTGTGGTCCGGGAGGTCGTGGGTTCGAGCCCCGCCCGTCACACGCCGCAGTAGCCCAATTGGCAGAGGCGCCCGGCTCAGACCCGGGAGGTTGGGGGTTCGAATCCCTCGTGCGGTACCAACGGAACGTGGCCAAGTTGGATCAAGGCGCCCGCTTTGGGAGCGGGAGATCGTGCGTTCGAGTCGCACCGTTCCGACAGACACAGCCCCGCCCGGGAGGAGAGTTCCCCGGGACGGGGCTGCACGACGTTACGCGGCCGGCAGCTTCACCTTGAACGACGCCTCGGCATTCGGATCCTCCGTGCCGGCGTAGCTCACGACACCGCCCTTGTGGCCGACGTCGAGGACGAGCTTCCCGGTGACGGACTGACCTGGCTTGTACGTCGTGTCGAGAGCGTCACCTTCGCCTACGCCCTCCAGCGTGGAAGCGTCTTGGGCGGCCGTCTGGTCGTCCTCCCACTTCATCATCCCGTACGTCAGGATCTCCGCGGGAGCCTTGCCGACGTTCTCCAGCTTGAGCGTCAGCTCGATGTACTGACCGTGCTCTGGCTCGTTGCTGGTGTCCACCTCTTCCGGCGTCACGTACTTCGCACTGACGACGGTGGTCTTCATCTGCGTCGTCGCCTTGAAGTTCTCGCCGTACTCATCGGTCTCCCCGTAGTCCCACGTGCCCGACTGACCGACGCTCAGCGTCGGCACGGGGGCGGACGAGGGGGCTTTTTCGGAAGCCTCCCCTGCGGGCTTTTCGACGGCAGCCTTTGACGCCGGCGCCTTTTCCGGAGCGGCCTTGTCGTCGCCCCCTGACGAACACCCCGTAAGCAGTGCCCCGACGAGTACGGCCGGCACGCAGGCACGGCGAATGTATGCGCGCATAGCGCTTCCCCCATGAGTTCACGGTGGCCCTCCCTGGCCACACGGAGCAATCAGCGTAAGGCACCGGCGCGGCATACGGAGGCAATATGGCGTGGCAGGGCAGCACGCGTAGAGCACGCCTCCCGAAGGACTGGCCCCACATCAGGCGCAGGATCCTGCGACGTGACGACTACATCTGCCAGGCCCGGTTCTCAGAAGGGCAGTTGTGCGGGCAGCCGGCCACGGACGTGGACCACATAGTCCCTGGGGACGACCACAGTGCGGGGAATCTGCGGGCACTGTGCCCGTGGTGCCACGCCAGGAAGAGTGCCAGTGAGGGCGGCGCAGCAGCGGCCCTCACACGCGTACGTACAGAGCGACCCAAGCCCACACACCCGGCACTGGAGGACTGACCATGAGCGGTGCCCATGTGGTGCTGGAGGAGGCGGACGACACGGGCGAGGACGGAGTCATCGTCACGCGCGTCTCCATCAACGGTGTTGACGTTGGTCGACTAGCGAAGCCTCCGAAGATCATCGTTGGTCATGATCGATCCGTCACGACGCTGACGATCACGCTCGTGCCGAGTCGCCTGGAGATCAAGGGCGAGCACGCTGACGGAGATCGTCGGGAGCCTCGCGCCGGCTTCGCAGCCAAGATCGACTAGCCACGGACCAGGGGGGTGACCCCCTCCGGGGCGGATAGGTAGACCGTCAAGGTGCTGGGCCTCGCTGTCTGTACGGGTCTGGGGGATGTGGGCGAGGCGTCCACAGGCGCCGCCTGGAGGGCCGAACGCCGGCCTCCTGGACTGATCCGAACCCCGGATCGGAAGGCGGGCGCACAGGGCTTCGGTCTCACGGCCAATACAAACTTCCCTGGTCAGCGGCTTGAAAGTGTGACCGGCCGCAGCTAGGATGGACGCATGGACAGGACTTGCGAGCAGTGCGGCGGGCCGATGCCTCTCATGGCTCGGGCCCACGCGAAGACGTGCTCGCCCCGGTGCCGCAAGGCACTGTCGCGTGCGAAGGCGCGCAACCCGCTCCCGGACGAGCTGACGACCCGCGACAGGTGGGTACGTCGCTCCGCGGCGAAGGTCCCGCTGACGGTCGACGGCATGCTGGCCTCCTCGACGGACCCGCGGACCTGGAGTACGCACAAGGACGCCGCCGCTTCGACGGCCGGCGTCGGTCTGGGCTTCGTCCTCTCGGACTCCGACGACATCGTCTGTCTGGACCTGGACCACTGCTTGAACCCGCTCACCGGGCGACTCGCTCCGTGGGCCGCATCCATTCTCCGCGACGCGGGCGCCACCTACGTAGAGGTGTCCCCGTCTGGTGATGGCTTGCACATCTGGGGCCGTGCCGACGTCCGACAGGGACGGCGCATCCGACGCCCCGACGGTACGGCCGTGGAGATCTACGGCACTGGCCGGTACATCGCAATGACGGGGCGCCGGCATGGCTCGTCCCCGTCCATCCTCGCGGACCTCTCCGCGGTGGTTTCCAAGCTGACGGCGTAGCTCTCCCGGCATGGGGCGGCGTTGCCGTTCCTACCCGGGAGGTAGCCCATGTGCCCTGAAGGCGCGAAGGACCCCACCGACCCCCGACTCTGCTGTGACTGTGCTCGTCGGGTTGCCGCGAAGGGTGGTGCCTGATGGCCGGCCGTGGACCAGCACCAAAGGACCCGTCAAAGCGACGCCGGCGTAACGCAAGCGACCCTGAGACGGTCCTCCACCCTGACGACGAACTCCGCGGCCCGGAGCTCCCTGACGGGGTCCTGGGCGTCAACGAGGACACAGGTGAAGTCGTCGAGTGGCACCCCCGCACCGTTGCGTGGTGGGAGTCCTGGCGCACGTCGCCGCAGGCTCAGACCTTCGTTGCGACCGATTGGGACTTCCTGATTGACACTGCCCTCATGCACCACACGATGTGGGCTAAGGGCCGGTGGGAGTTCGCCTCTGAAGTGCGCCTCCGCGCCGCCAAATTCGGCGCCACGCCGGAGGACAGGGCCCGTCTGAAGCTCAAGGTCGACGACCTCGCCACAGGCCCGCAGAAGGCTGTACAGCGCCCTGACGGAGTGACTGACATCAACTCGCGGCGTGCCCGCCTGACCGGCTAGGAGACCGCGTGCCGCACGTCACCGTGCGCGCCCCCGGTCACGACCGCTCCCGATCTATCGGGTGGATGGCGGTTGCATGGATGGAGTACTTCGTAGTACACGGCCCTGGCGACGTTCAGGGTGAACCCGTACGCCACGGTGACGAGTACACAGGCTTCGTCGTCGACTGCTACGCCACCGACGACCACGGGAAGATGCTGTACGACTCGGCATTCTTCTCCCGTCCGAAGGGTTGTGACAAATCCGGCCTTGGCGCCCGCATCGGCCTCTTCGAGGCGTTCGGCCCTTGCCGGTTTGCCGGGTGGGCCGAAGGCGGAGAGGTCTACCGTGACCCCTGGGGGCTGGGCTTTGAGTACGTCTACGAGCCTGGCGAGCCGATGGGCCGGCCGGTGCGGGTCCCTTACCTCCGAATCATGGCGACGGAGGAGGGGCAGACCGGAAACGTCTACGACACCATCTATTTCAACCTGACCGACGAGGCGTCGCCCCTGTCGCAGGTTCCGGGCATTGACCCGGGACTGACGAAGATCAACCTTCCTGACGGCGGAGAGATCACTCCGTCAACCGCCTCATCCTCCTCGAAGGATGGCGGTAAAGAGACGTGGGTCTGTTTCGATGAAACCCACCTCTACAACACCCCGGAACTCCGGCGTATGTACGCGACGGTTACCCGAAACCTCCGCAAGAGGAAGAAGGGAGCCGGCACATGGTATTTGGAGACAACGACCATGTTCGCGCCCGGCCAAGACTCCGTCGCTGAGCGCACTTACGAAGAGGCGGAAGCCATTCGTGAGGGGAAGAAGAAGCGCGGTCGCGCTCGACTCCTCTATGACCACCGATACGGTGTCTGCAAGAACCTGAAGAACGAGGACGAGCTCCGTGCGGCCCTTGTCGACTCCTACGGCGACGCCATGGAGTGGATGGACCTTGAGACGCTCGTCGACGACTTCTACGACCTGCGTAACGACTCCGCCGACGGCAAACGCTACTTCCTCAACTCCCGTACGTCCTCCTCTGACTCATGGATGGAGTCAGACGCGTGGGAGGTCTGCCGCCGGCCGGAGGAGCTGTCGCCGGGCGACCTCGTCACTCTTGGCTTTGACGGCTCCATCCGTGATGATGCTACGGCGCTCACGGCGTGCCGCGTATCCGACGGGCACCTTCAACTCCTCGGAGTCTGGGAAAAGCCTGAGGGCATTGAGGGCGAGAATTGGCAGGTTGACCGAGAAGCTGTCGACGCTGCCGTTGCCCGAGCATTCGACCGGTACGAGGTCTGTGGTTTCTACTGCGACCCCCCGCACTGGCAAGACTACGTCGATTCGTGGACGTCGATGTACGCCGAGAAGCTCCAGCTAAGCGCCACGCAGGCACGCCCGTTGGAATGGTGGACCAACCGCCCGACCGCTATGGAGCACGCTCTGGACCGATTCGTTGAGGCCGTCGACGACAAGGCTCTCAGCTTTGCCGGCACGGACAAGGCCGATGACGACGAGTCCGAATGGTCGAAGCTGGGCGCCCGGCTGACGCGGCACGTCCTTAACGCGAAACGACGGCCGATGGGGCGCAATCACATGGGCATCGGCAAGGAACACCCGAAGTCGCCCAAGAAGATCGACGCAGCCATGAGCGCCGTACTGGCCTACGAGTGCCGTGCAGATGCTGTCGCCGCTGGAATCACGAAGCGCAAGAAGCGTTCGTCCAAACTCAATGCCTTCTAGGGAGGTCCGTGAATGCCTGTCGACGCCTCGAAGGTGGAGTCTCCCGGGTGGTGGCTTCAGCGTCTCGGTAAGAAGCTCATCGACGAGCGCGACGACCACGTTGGCGCCGACGGTGAGAGGGAGCCTGGCCTCAAAACACTTCGAAAGTACGCAGAGAACAAGGCACCGCTTCCTCGTGTCCCCGGCTTGGATCCGAAGGAAGTCGCGGAGTGGATGAAGGACGCGCGAACCAACTGGACCTCGCTCGTCATCGAGTCCCCTACGGAGCGCATGCATGTTGACGGCTTCCGCTTCGGGGAGCCGGACGACGACAGCGACGGCGCGAAGACGTCCGACAAGGACGCCAACCGCATCTGGCAGGAGAACAGCCTTGACGCGGACGCGGACCTCGTCCACTACGGAGCCCTGTCACAGCGACGCGGCTTCACGCTGGTGGAACGAGGCGACGACGGACGACCGATCATCACGCACGAGACACCAGGGCAAGTGGCCGTGGAGCACGTGCAGGGCAGCCGGCGGAAGCTTGCCGCAGGTCTGAAGATGTGGCGGGACGACTGGACCGGTAACACGCGTGCCACCCTCTGGACTCCAGAGACGATCTACGACTTCGTGACGAAGTCCGGTGCCCCGTCGTTTTCCGGCCACACGGCGCAGCTCCGCGGATGGGACGCCTTCGCGCTGCCGAATCAGGGAGACGGTCAGCGTCCGAACGACCTGGAGATTGTGCCCCTCGTCCCCTTCACCAACCGGCGTAACCGCCGGCTCTCGGGGTTCGCGGAGCACGAGGACGTGCTGACGGTCCAGAACCGCATCACGCTGTCGCTGATCAACCTGATAGCTGCGATGAAGTACGGTGCCTTCCGGCAGAGGTGGGCCGCGGGACTAGAGGTCGACGAGGATCCCCTCACGGGGCAGAAGATCCAGCCGTTCAAGCTTGACATCCGGCAGCTTTGGACGACCGAAGACCCCGAAGTGAAGTTCGGGGAGTTCCAGGCCACGGATCTGCGCCCGTACGTCGCAGCTGTCGAGTCGGCCGTACAGGATCTCGCAGCCATCAGCCGCACGCCACCTCACTACTTGATCGGTGCCGTTGTCAACGTCAGCGGCGACGCACTGAAGGCCGCGGAGACGGGCCTCGTCTCGAAGGTCCGCGACCGTCAGCGCAACTTCGGCGAATCGTGGGAACAGACGATGCGGCTCGCCTTCCGGGTCCTCAACGACGCGCCGCGCGCCAACGCGTACACAGCAGAGACCATCTGGCGTGACCCGGAGTCCCGATCGGTCGCCGAACTTGCCGACGCTGCCGTGAAGAAGTCGACGGCAGGTGTCCCGTGGCGTCAGCGCATGGAGGACATGCAGTACACGCCGACGCAGATTGCCCGCATGGAGATCGACCGTGCGGCGGATGCAATCAACGCTCAGCCCGCCGGCGACCCGAACGCGCCGCAGCCGACGTCACTTGCCGACGCTCGTGCGGCCCGTGACCAGCGGACTGTGATCAAGAGGGGGGACGGTGGCACAGGCGCTAACGCGGCTTGACCGGCAGTACGGTACGGCCATCCGAAGCGTGTGGGCCAGCGTCCTGGGCAGCGTCGGACGGTCTTGGTCGGATCTCGACTCCTGGCGTGACACTGACGCCCAGACCTTTCAGCGCAAGACACTTCCCACCATCCTGGCCGGCGAACGGCAGGTAGCAGCGCTCACGGCCTCGTACCTGGAGCAGCTCCACAAGAATGTGGACGGCGGCGCCCGACGGGTGAGTCTCGATCTCGACGCCGTCACGGGCAAGTCCCTCCGCGGCGTCGACCCGGCGGAGGTCTACGAGCGACCTTTCACGGAAATCTACACGGCTCTGTCGAAGGACGTCTCCCTTGACGACGCGGTAAGCCGCGGGACACATCGGCTGGAGACGCTCGTCAAGACGGATCTCCAGCTTGCCCGGACGCACACGGTGCGCGAAGTGGCCGACGACATGCCTCGATTCGAGTACACAGTTCGAGTCCTCCAGGGCGAATACGACTGCGCGCTCTGCATGATCGCTTCGACGCAGCGGTACCACAAGCGCAACCTGGCTCCGATCCACCCCGGATGTGACTGCCTGGTCAAGACGGTCACAGCCGACTACGACCCCGGGCAGATCATCGACGAGGAGTTCCTCACCCAGGTCCACGACGCCGTTCAGGCGGCCGTAGGCACCTCGGACCGTGGAGGACGCGCCGTCGACTACCGAAAACTCCTCTTCACGCGTGAGCACGGGGAAATGGGCCCCATCCTCACCTTCCGGGATCAGAACTTCACCGGTCCCGACGACATCAACCAGACCTGACGCCCGTCATGGGCCGACGAATCCCGACAGGGGAATTCCGCATGCATCGACGCACTCTCGCACGCCGCAACGCCCTGCTCACCCTGGCTCAGGAGCCCTGGACTCTCTTCGAGACCGACCCCAATAACCCAGGTGGTGGGGGTGGCGCTCCGGTCGTCAACGAACATGGCTACCCGGACAACACCCCGTGGCGCGACATGTCCGCGGAGCACCAGGCGGCTTACTGGCAGCACCACTCGAAGAAGTGGGAGACGGCCGCTAAGGCAGCCCCCACGGCGGAGGAGCTGACGCGCCTCCGTGACCGGGACACGGCGCTGAAGGCGATCGAAGACCAGAACCTCACTGACGCACAGCGTGCGGACCAGGAGCGTCAGTCGCTGACGCAGGAGCGGGACACCGCGACGTCCACCGTCGGCACGCTCACCGACGAGAACACGCGCCTGAAGGTCGCCCTGGAGAAGGGGCTCACCATCGCACAGGCGAACCGCCTCAGCGGCTCCACGAAGGAGGAGCTGGAGGCGGACGCGGACGCCTACCTCGCGGAGATCGGCCAGACCGGCTCCGGCAACGGCCAGGGCAACGGCGCCGGCACACAGCAGCGCTCCGGCGGCAACCGCGGGTCTGACGTCGGCAGCGGAGCGAAGACCGTGACCGCAGGCGCGGACCTGTACCGCCAGCGTCACGCGAAGAACTGACCAACCCCTCAACGGAGGACCCATGAACCTCGGCATGATCACTGAGAGCTTCTCTCAGGACAAGCGTGACTGGCTCCAGGGAGCCCACGGGACGGACATCGCGCTCAGCGTGACGCTCGACGTCTCCAAGTTCACCGCCGGCACTCACTACCCGGACGGCTACATCAAGTCGGGCATCCCGCTCGGCAAGATCACCACGGGCGGCAAGTACGGCCCCTACGACGACGCGGCTTCCGACGGCCGTCAGACCCTCGTCGGCTTTCTCTTCACGGGCGTCGAGGTCGTGACGCGACGGGGCGCAACGCTCTCGTCCGCGGTCGGCTCGATGCTCGTCCACTGCGCGGTGAAGGAGTCGAAGCTTCCCGTCGTCGTCGACGCCGCAGGGAAGACCGACCTCGGCTCCCGCGTCATCTTCGTCTGAGAGGTAACGGACAACTATGCAGCTCATTGACGAGTTCGCGACTCCCGCGGAACTCACGGGGTACGCGCGAGCGGCCCTTGCCGACCGCCCGGAGAACGCGTTCAGCCTGGACCAGTGGCTCCCGAACAACACGGTCAACGACCTGTCCTACCGCTTCACGCGGGGCGGAGGCGGTCTGACGGAGGCTGCGACCTTCCGCGCCTACGACGCGTCGTCCGCCGTGGGTACCCGGCCCGGAGGCGCGCGTGTGAGCGGCGAACTGCCGCCCATCTCGCGCAAGATCGCGATGGGTGAGTACGAGCGCATCCGGCGCAGGAACGTCGACACGCAGAACGCGGAGATCCGCGACGCGATGCTCGACGACGGTGTTCGTCAGGCCCGTGCGATCGAAGCCCGCATGGAACTCGCCCGTGGTGAGGCTCTGTTCACCGCCGGCGTGAACCTGAACGAAGAGGGTGTTCAGGCTGCTGTCGACTTCGGCCGGAGCGCGAGCCACAGTGTGACGGCGTCCACCCCGTGGAGCACGACCGCGACGGCGGACGCGTACGGTGACCTGTCCTCGTGGCTGGACACCTACAACACCACTAACGGCCGTCTGCCGTCGTACACCCTGATGTCCCGGAAGATCTACAACTTCCTGCGGCGCAACGTGGGTCTGACGAAGCTTGCCAACACGCAGAACCCGCCCACCGTCCTGACGCGTGACGCGCTGAACTCGGTCCTCGGCGACTACGACATCCCGCCCGTCGTCATCTACGACGCTCAGGTCTCCGTGGCCGGTGTGGCGACGCGGATCACTCCGGAGGACAAGATCCTCTTCCTGCCGGAGTTCGGTGACGCCGTGGGGCAGACCCTGTGGGGCGTCCCTGTCGAGGCGGACGACCCGCGCTACGGCCTCGGTGGCGAGGCTGCCGGTATCGCCGTCGGTGGCTACAAGTCGGAGGACCCTCAGACTCTGTGGACCCGCGCTACGGCCATCGCGCTCCCCGTTGTCGCTGCTCCTGACCTGACCTTCCAGGCTGACGTTCTCTGACCTGAAACGCGAGGCATTCACGCATGGCAACCCTGGCAACTCCCGTCCACGTGAGGGACGACAAGGGCACGGCCCACGTGTTCGGCCCCGCGGACGAGGTCCCCGAGTGGGCTCAGGCTCTCATCACGAACCCGAAGGCATGGGCGGAGGCCCCCACCGTCAAACGACTGACGGAGCCCAAGCCCGTGCCGGCGAAGCCCGCCACGAAGCGCGCTGCGCCTCGACGGAAGGCGGCTGGCAGTGGATCTGCTCAGTAAGACGCAGCTCGAAGCACTGACGGGGCGAGCCTTCAGCGATGCCGAGTTCGAAGTCATCGACCTGATGACCGTCGACACCATCCGCGGTGAGGTGGGGGATCGGATCTCGGACCCGCCACAGCCGGGCATTGCGTCTGTGGCGCTGGCCATGGCTTCCCGTGTCCTGACGAACTCCTCTGGCGTCAGCTCAGAGCAGGCGGGAGGCATGCTGATCAGCTACTTCGCGTCGCAGATCGGGCAGTCCATGTCGGCTGACGAACGACGCCGGCTACGGCGGGCCGTGGGTCTGTCGGCAGGCGCCTCGTCCCTGAACATCGCACCGGAGGACTGCACGGTCCAGGGGTGGGTCTGGAGGTCGCTGTGAGCCTGCGCGCGAGTCTCATGTCCGAGACGCTCGTCATCGAGCGGCCGACGTCTACGAGGGATTCCACCGGATCCGTGGTCGACGGCCCTCCGGAACACATCACCGTAGAGGGCTGCGGGATCTACTCCCCGTACGGCGTCACGGTCGGCAGCTCCTCCGAGACGAGCGAGGCGTCCAACGTCGTCGAGACTAGAAGGGTTTTCGGTGCTCCTCTGTTCACCGACGTCCGCCCCAAGGACCGGATCCTCCGCGGGGACGAACGGTGGGAGGTCATCGGGGAGGTCATGGAGTTCCGCCTGACGTCACTTGCGCGGGTGGAAGTGGCCGTGAAGCGGGTGACCGGCTGATGTCGTACCGATCGAAGTACACGGGCCGGTACTCCGGAATCGGGCGCCTCTTCATGCGCCCCGGTGTCCAACGGGCGTGCCGGAACGCGGCTGTGGACATGATGGAGATTGCGGTAGCCAGGTCACCAGTCGGAGACCCCAGGACGGATCCCCACCCCGGACGGTACAAGGCGTCCTTCGACGTCGTCCCGATCGTCAAGAACATCCCCTTCCGAGGGCAGCCCCGGCTTCGTGCGGGGGCCCGACTGATCAACACCTCTCCTGAGGCCCGACACGTCGAGTACGGGAACGGCGCAACGCCACGGTATGCGGTGCTCTCAAAGAGCATGGACGACCTGAAGGCGAGGCACCGTGCCTGACATCGAGGCCGTTCTGAACCCATGGGCAGAGGCGACGTTCGGCGTCATGGCCGGCGCAGAGACCCCGTCGGATCTGGAGAACCATCTTCCCTTCATCCGCATTGAGCGGGGAGGGGGGATCGACGAACGTTTTACGGAGCATCCCAGGGTGTTCGTCGATGTCTTCGCTGCCATGGCCGACGAGGCGCGGACCCTGTCGAACTCCCTACGGGACGCACTCCTCTTCCTTCGCGGCCCGGTGAACGGCGCCGTCATCCGTGACGTGCGGTGTGACTCCGGTCCGTCCCGGCAGCCGTGGGCGAACGATGCCATCTACCGGCGTGGTGCCTCCTACACCGTGAGCTTCCGGGCCGCGTAAACAACTGACACTCCTGACCCGACGTCGATGCGACGCGGGTCTCTCGCATGCCCTGGAGGGCTCATGGCGGATACCCGCAATGCGGATCTGACTTTCGGCGCAACTGACTATCTCGTCTACCTGGCGCCGGTCAACACGGTGGCCCCGACTGGCTTCACCGACCCGGCCACTGCGTGGCAGAACCTCGGGTGGGTGACGACCGAAGGCGGCCTCTTCAAGATCGAGGAAGAGAGCAAGGACGTCGAGGCGGCTGGCTCTCTGGAGCCGATCCGGACCCTGATGACCAAGAGCACCAAGAGCCTCCAGGTGACCTTTCAGGAGGCTCTTAACCCGCTCGTCCGCTCCCTGTACGACAACGTCCCGGTCCTGTCCCTGAAGCCTGACGCAGTGTCGGGCATCGCGACCTACGACATGCCCGACAAGCCGTCTGACCTGCGGTACGCCTTCATCTTCGACACGATGGACGGCGACAAGCGGATGCGGCTGTACATGCCCAACGGCAAGGTCGTGGAGCGTGGCGACGAGCAGCCACAGACGACCGCGGAAATGCCCGTCCAGATGACGTTCCGCTTCTACAAGGGCTCGACGGCGAAGGCCGTGTCCCGGTCCGTCGACTACGGCGACGTGGACGTCAGCGGCTTCTTCCCGTCGGAAGGCTGACGCCAATGACTAGCAGGGCCCGTATCTGCGCGGGTCCGGGCCCTGCTTCAGAACCCCCGTCAAACGACTGACGGATGACCCGCGCAGAACCCCAGAGCCACACAACCCCGAGAGTGAGACCCGCGCATGTCTGAGAACACCCCCGCTGAGTCGCAGGAGACCGAGGCGACCGAGGAGTACGCCACGGCGACGCTCGCCGACCAGGAGCTCCGAGTGAAGACGGTCGGCGAGTGGCGCCCGTCGTACATGCGAGCCCTGCGTCAGTCCGACTTCGACACCTGGGCCGCGGGTGTCCTGCACCCAGACGACCTGGATACCTTCATCGACGCCGACGCTACCTTCACCGAGATCAACAACTTCGTCGCCGAAGCCGCGGAGGCTGCCGGTGAGCCGGTGGGAAAGCGCAGTGGACGTGCAGCGTCCTCGACGCGCACGCGGAAGCGGTAGAGGCTGACCTGCTTCGATACTTCTCCGCCGACGTCCTCGACGTCCACCGAGGGCTGATGTCGATTCGCCGGCTGCGGGTGCTGATTGAGCACCTGCCGACGGAGAGCGCGACGAAGACGATCCTCCGCAACGCCACTCCGGCTGAAGTGATGGAGAAGGCCAGCGAGGACGCCCGTCCTGACCTGGGGCCGTGGAGCCACGTAGAGATCCTCCTTGCGGCACTGAAGGACGAGGTGACGAAGCTCGTCCACATCACGTCCATCGCAAACGGCGGTAAGCCGGGCGACTTCACACCCACGCCACGACCCGGAATACCCCCGAAGTCCGTCACGAAGCGCAAGCAACTGACGGACGAGCAGCGCCGCGCCCTTGATCCGCGGCTGAGACAACAGCCGAAGGAGGCGTGATGGCCGGCGACCTGGACATTGTCGGGACAGCGGCAGTCGATGTCGTTCCGATCGCACCCAACTTCCACGCGAAGCTCAAAACCGTCGTCCTCCCCGCGGCCGACCGGGTGGGTGAGGACGCGGGACGACGGATGGGTGACGCCATCTCGCGTCACGTCGTCATCTCGCTGCCTGACGCAGTCAACCAGGGCGGACGGGCTGCTGCGGTAGCTGCCACCCGGCAGGGCAACAACACTGGCGGCGCCTTCGCCCGGTCGCTGCGCGCCAAGCTGGAGCAGGCATTCCGCTCCATGCCGAAGCTCGACGTCAAGCTGTCCGACACGGGCGTTGACGCCGAACTAGCCCGCATCCGGGCGAAGCTGGAGCAGCTCTCCAACAAGCGCATCGGCATCGACGTTGGAGCCGAAGCCGCTCGGGCGGAAGTCGAGCGGCTGGAGGAACAGCTCCGACGCCTCGGGGCGGCACACCCCAACGTCGCCGTCCGTGCGGACACTGCCGCCGCTCGTGCGGCGCTCAGGGCCTTCCGGGAGGAGGTCGACGCCGCTACAGCCGACCCGGCCCGGATCCGCATTGAGACGGATGGCGCACTCGGTGCCCGTATTCGGGCCGCTGTCCGTGAGGCAGAGGCGTCCCTCCCGAACATCAACATCACCGCCGACACCTCACCGGCACAGCGGGACATTGCTGTGCTGCGGGCACGCCTCACCGCTCTCCGAGACGCCAAGGTCGGCGTGGACATCTCGGCTGAGGACGCGATAGCGAAGGTCCGGGAGATCCAGCTCCGGCTACGTGAGCTGTCCGCCCAACGGGCCACGGTCGACGTGGACACTGGCCGTGCCCGCGCAGCGTTGATCAACCTGAACCTTGCTATCGACCGGCTCCGCGGCCGTACGCCGACGGTGGATGTGCGAGCCGACGCAGCAGCCGCGGAGGCTCAGCTTGCAGCCGTACAGCACCAGGTTAACGACCTGGACCGCGACGACGTACGCATCCGGGTCCACGCGAACACGGCGCAGGCGCAGGCGGCACTCTTCCAACTCGCCGTCTCCCTGGGGGCCGTGGCGGCACTGCCGCTAGTCCCCATCGCTGCGGCTGGCATCGGTGCCATCGCGTCCGCAGCCGTGGCAGCCGGCGCAGCCACGGGCGCTCTCGCCCTGGCAGCGATCCCGGCTATCAAGGGAGTCACTGCCGCCATTCAGGCGAAGTCGGCCGCGGACAAGGAGGCTGCTGCCTCAACGTCGAGCGGGGCGGCAGCCGCGACGAAGGCGGCACAGAACGCCCTTCAGATGGCGTCCGCACAGCAGGCCCTGACGTCGGCTCACCGCAATGCGGCCCGATCCATCGCACAGGCCAACCGGCAGGTGTCGGACGCAGAGCGTGCCGTCGCTCAGGCAGCGCAGCGTGCGGCAGACCAGCGCCGGCAGGCAGCGGAGAACGTGGCCCGCGCGGAGCGCTCCCTCGTGGACGCGCAGCGCCAGGCGCAGCGGGCACAGACGGACCTCACGCAGGCCCGGAAGGACGCCGCCCGTCAGCTCGATGATCTGAACGACAAGGTCCGTGACGGGGCACTCGATCAGCGTGACGCTGTCCTCCGCGTGCAGGAGGCGGAGGAGGAGCTGAACCGGGTCCGTGTGGCGAACTCCGTCGGTCAGGCATCTGACCTGGACCTCCAGCGGGCGCAGCTCTCCTACGATCAGGCGGTCCAGGCTCAGAGCGAGCAGCGCAAGTCATACACGCAGCTACAGAAGGACGCTGCTGCCGCGAAGAAGGCCGGTGTCGACGGGAACGCGGACGTACAGCACGCTGCTGAGCAGCTAGCCGACGCTCAGCAGAACGTACGAGACCAGACACAGGCCGTAGCGCAGGCCCACAGGGACGCAGCCCAAGCCGAGATCGATGCGGCTCAGACCGTCGCCGACGCCCAACGGAGCCTTGCAGACGCAGTCCAGAACGCTGCGGACACGCAGGTCCAGGCCGCGGAGTCTATTCAGTCCGCGGAGCGGGGAGTCGAGTCTGCCCGGCTGTCGTCCGCATCCGCCACTTCCTCCGCTGCGACGAAGGCCGATGCCTACCGTCAAGCACTAGCGAAGCTGACGCCCGATCAGCGAGCGCTTTATGACTCCCTGGCCGGCCCGAACGGACTCATCCCGGCTTTCAAGTCGTGGTCCGAGGAGCTTCAGCCGGAAGTCCTCCCGCTATTCACGCGAGGCGTGGACGGGGCGAAGAATGCCCTTCCTGGACTCTCACCGCTAGTCATCACTGCTGCCGACGCAATCGGCGACCTGATGGACCGGGCGAGTGCGGATCTGAAGACGCCGTTCTGGCGGGGCTTCAAGGACGATATCGAAAAGAGCGCGAAGCCGGCCATCATCGGCCTAGGCGTCGCTTTCGGTAACGTCTTCAAGGGGATGGCCGGCATTATCGACGCCTTCCTCCCGCACATGCCAGGAATAGCCGAGACGATGGAGCGCATAACGGGTCGGTTCTCCAATTGGGCTACCGGCCTGAAGGGCAGTCCCGGCTTTGAGAAATTCCTTGACTATGTCCACCAGCATGGCCCGGTGGTCGCCGAGACCCTGGGGAAGATAGGCGGAGGATTCCTCGACGTCGCGAAGGCCCTGGAGCCTTTCACTGACGTAATCCTGGAACTACTCGGGACCGCTGCGGACATCATCGGGTGGGTGGCAAAGAATGCACCCTGGGCAATTCAGCTGATCTACGGTCTCTGGATTGCTACCCGTCTGCTCAATCTGGCGTTCGCATTGAGCCCCGTCGGTTTGGTGATCCTGGGGCTTCTGGCCCTTGCCGTCGCCGTCAAATACGCGTGGGACCACTTCGAGTGGTTCCGGGACGTCGTAAAGGTCGTCTGGGAGGTCATCAAGACCGTCTCCCTGGCTGCCTGGAACTTCGTCCTCAAGCCGATGTTCGATGCGCTGGTTCTGATCATCACAGGCGTAGGCGACGTCATGGTGTGGCTGTGGCAGAAGGTCTTCAAGCCTGCGTGGGACGGAATATCGCTGGCAGCGCGAATAGCAGCGGCAATCATCCTGACGGCAGTCATAGCGCCAATCATAATCGCGATCCAGGCCCTAGGGTTGATTTTTGAGTGGCTTTGGAAGAACGCGGTAAAGCCTTTCCTGGGGTACGTCGGAGATAAATTTAAATGGCTCTATGAAAAGATCATAAAGCCATTTGCCGAGTGGATCGCCGACAAGATCAAATGGATGTGGGATAAGGCCCTAAAGCCCGCCCTAGGGGACATCTGGGACGCCGTCGAATGGGTCGGCAAAAAGTTCAAATGGCTGTACGACTGGGGCGTTCAGCCCGCCGTCGACGCGATAGCCGACGCCGCCTCCTGGCTCTGGAAAAAGGGACTGAAGCCAGCCTTCGACCGAATGAAGGACGGCGTAGACGTCCTGGTTGACGGATTCCGGGACGCGAAGGACGCGATCAAAAAGCAATGGGGCGACCTGATCGACGCCACCAAGGGTCCCGTGAACTTCATGATCAAGTGGGTTTACACAAACGGGATCAAGGCTACCTGGGACAAGGTAGCAAAGTACGTTGGTGTCGACCCGCTTCCGAAGGCTCCAAAGCTTCTCGCAGCCGGCGGAACCATTGGCGACGGGTGGGGATCTGCCCGGCCGATGAAGGCGAACCGGCCGACGGCAATTGTCGGCGAGGGAAATCCAGCATACCCCGAATTCGTCATTCCCACGGATCCGAAGTACCGGGGACGAGCACAGGCGCTGTGGCACGCCGCAGGGACGCAGCTCCTTGCGTCGGGCGGCATCCTGGGAGCCCTCAGCGACTCGTGGGACTGGACAACCAGCCATATCGGCGGCGCCGTCTCGAAGGGCATCGACTGGGCGAAGACGGCCGGCGATTTGATCGCTGACCCGTCGAAGATCTGGGGGAGGCTGATGAAGCCTGTCCTGGACCGGATCCGGAACCATCTCGACTCCTCCGAGATGACCCGAACCATCGCCAAGTACCCGTACAAGATGGTCGACGGCCTCAAGGACAAGCTGATTGAGTCCGTCACCTTCTCGGGTGGAGGCGACATCGGCGGGACGATCCCGACGGGCGACCGGGCGTCGATCATCCGTGCAGCCATGGCAGCCGCTCACGTGCCACCTCCCGGCACGGTGGCGCAGTGGCTCGCTGGCATGAACACCCTGATCACGCGTGAGAGCGGATGGAACCCGCGGGCCATCAACCGATGGGACTCCAACGCGAAGGCCGGTCACCCGTCGCAGGGCCTGACACAGACGATTCCGTCGACGTGGTCCGC
>NZ_JBEZXS010000063.1:0-37282 GCF_040638185.1 Streptomyces sp. NPDC026672 | reverse complement strand
CCCGCCCCGGGGCCCCCGGTCGGCGGGGGGGGGGGGGTTTTTTCCCTGTGTCTTGTGGGGGGGGGGGGCGGGGGGTTTTGGGGGGGGGGGGGGGGGGGGGGGGGGGGGGGGGGGCCGGCGCGGACCGTCCCCGGGGGGTGTGGGGACGGTCCGCGGGTGTGTCACGTCGTGTCGCCCTGTGCCGCCGGGTACTCCTCGAACGTCGAGCCCCCGGAGGGCGCCGTGGAGTTGTCGACGGCGCCGCGTGCGGTGACGTGTCCCGTCGGGCGGGAGCCGTCGCCGTGGTGTACCTGGCTGGGCGGGGCCTGGACCCTGCTGCGGGGCGGCAGGTCGGTGACGACCAGGGAGTGCGCCCCGACCAGGGAGTCGGAGCCGATGTGCACGGCCCCGAGGACCGACGCGTTGGCGCCGACGACGACCCGGTCGCCGAGGGTGGGGTGCCGGCGCTCGCCCGGCGGCCTGCGCCGGTCGCGCCACCAGCCCACGGAGCCGATGGTGACCTGGTGGTAGAGGGTGACGTCGTTGCCGATGACCGCGTCCTCGCCGATGACCACGGCGGCGCCGTGGTCGACGAAGAACCGCCTGCCGATCTGCGCCCCCGGATGGATCTCCACGCCTCCGGAGAGGCTTCTGCCGACCAGCGCCACGAGCCGTGCCAGCATCCGGTGCCGGCGCCTGTAGAGCCGGTGGGCGAGCGGATGCAGCCACAGGGCGGGCAGGTGGGAGGAGAGCAGGGCCTCGGACGTGCGGTGCACCGAGGGGTCGCGGGCCACGACGACCCGCAGGTCCTCGCGCATCCGGCGGGCGAGGCCGCGCAGCCCCCGGGGCGGCACGGTGTCGGGCGCGCGTCGTGATCGCAGCAGGGGCCTCACCCGATCCGCTCCCATTCCTCGGGTGTCCCGGCGTCCGGGAAGACCGTGACGACGGTCTCCGAGGGGGACAGCGTGGCGGCGACGTCCCGGGCGGCGAGCCAGTTCGCGGCGGCCGAGCTGCCGATCCGGGTGCCGGTGCGGTCCCGGAACTCGGCCATCGCGTCGAGGGACCGGGGGTAGGAGACGGTGACGTGATCCACGTCGTTGTCGTGCAGGGCGACGAACGGCTGTTTGATCCCGTCGCCGAGTCCGCCCGAACCGCCGTACTTGGGCAGCCCGTTGGGGGGTTGCGGGCTGCCGTACGGCAGTTCGCTCGGGCAGACGCCGACCGCCCGCACCCCGGGATGCCGGGCGCGCAGGGCGCGCAGCACCCCGATGAGGGTGCCGCCGGTTCCGATCGACGCCACCCAGGCGGCCGGGGAGACGTCCCCCAGGTCCTTGAGGATCTCGGCGCCCGTGGAGTGCTCGTGGAAGTCGAGGTTGGCCGTGTTGCGGTGCTGGTAGAGGAGGTGCCACTCGGGTTCGGCGCGGGCGATGCGCAGCGCGGTGCGCATCACTTCGAGGAATCCCTTCTCCTTGTCCACGAGGTCGACCCGCGCGCCGCGTTCGGCCAGGGTGTCGAGCAGGCTGGGCGGGCTGGCCGACGACAGCACGAAGCGCGCGGTGACGCCGAGGTCGGCGCAGAGCCGCGACAGCGCGCGGGACAGGTTGCCGCCGGAGTACTCCAGCACCCGCAACTCGTCGAGCGGGCGGTCGCCGTGGGCCTGGAGGGCGGCGCCGAGCAGCGCGTACGCGACGCGGTCCTTCACGGACCCCTCGGGGTTGTGCCACTCCTGCTTGGCGAGCACGGTGGCGCCGCCCTCGGGTCCGGGTACGGCCACGAGGGGGGTGCCGCCGAGCCGCGCGCCGAAGTCGCGGTAGGCCGGGTGCCGGCTCTCCAGAGCGGCGTGGTCCACGTCCACCGTGCCCGGCGCGAGCGGCGCGTCGATGGGCGCGAGCTGTGGCGTTGCTGTCACTGATCCTCCACCAGTCGAAAGCCCATGGCGTAGAAGGGCTTGCGGTACCAGCCGTGCCGCCGCCGGCAGCGGGCCAGGTCCCCGTAGCGGGTGAAACTGCCGCCGCGGGCGATGCGGTAGGCGGCGGTGGTGCGCAGCAGGTCGTCGTCGACGGCCTCGCCCCCGGGGTAGGGCCGGTAGTCGTCCGCCACGTACTCCTCGACGTTGCCGCCCATGTCGTCGGCGCCGAAGGGGCTGCGTCCCGCCGGGTAGATGCCGACGGGGGTGGTCGTCAGCGGTCCGTGTTCCACGGTGTTGGCGCGGTCGGGCCCGAACCCCTCGCCCCAGGGGAACTCCCTGCCGTCGCCGCCGCCCGCCGCGTACTCCCACTCGGCCTCGGTCGGCAGCCGGAAGGCGCGGCCGGTGCGGCGGGACAGCCAGTCGGCGTAGGCGTCGGCGGCCTCGGGGGGCACGGTCCACACCGGGTGGTTGGCGAGGTGCGCGGGGTAGATGCCGAACTGCCAGGAGGTGGGCAGCCAGCGGGCGCCGGTGTCGGTCAGGAAGGCGCGGAACTCGTGGTTGGTGACGGGGTGGCGGGCGATGCGGAAGGCGGCGACGTCCGCGATGTACTCGGGGGCCTCCTTCGCGATCCACTCCTCGACGACACCGACGTCCGCCCAGGCGCGGGTGACCTCCGCGACCCGCTCGGGGGCGAGTCCGAGCGTGACCTTGGCGGCGGGCACGTCGACCATGCGGGGCGCGAGGGGTTCGATCCTCGGGTCCCCGGCCAGGGCCAGCAGACAGCCGGCGGCGAAGCGTTCGGTCCAGGGCCGTCCGCCGTCCTCGGCGGTGCGGGCCAGTGCGCCGGGCCGCCGCCCGGCCAGACGCGCGTACGCGTCGGCCAGGGCGTCGGGGGCGATCCGCTCGGCGAACGTCTCGGGCAGGCCCATGGCCTCGCGGTCGCCGAGGGTGTTGGGGTTGCGGCTGCCGGACGGGGTCACCGTGCCGCCCTCGGCACCGGGTGGACGTTCCCGTCGTACGAGCCGGCGAGGAAGACGTCGTTGTCGGAGTCGTAGCAGATCGAGGAGATCCCGGCCGTGGTGGGGCGTACGACGACGGGCCAGGTGCCGGTCTCGCGGTCGTGGACGGCGACCAGGCCGTTGTATCCGCCGGTGGCGACGTACCTGCCGTCCGCCGAGGCGCTGACGCTCTTGATGGAGTGGTCGTGCGGGGTGTCCACCACCACGCACTCCCGCCCGGTCCATATCCGCAGCTTGAGGTCGCGGCTGATGCTGGCGAACCCGCCGGTGGCGAGGCCGGTGCAGCCGTTGGCGATCTTGGTGTGGGCGTCCGCGGACCGGCCGGTCTCGGTGAGGGTCTCGGTGGAGAACCAGGCGGCGCTGGTGTCGGCGCAGACGGAGAAGATGGTGTCGCCGGCGACGGCGACGCCCTTGACCGCGTTGGTGTGCAGCGGCAGCGCGGTCTCCAGGACGACGGAGCCGTCGTCGGCGAGGGAGAAGACGAGCCCTTCGCCGGTGTAGGTGCCGACGACGAAGTGCGGGCGGCCGTCGCGTTCGAAGGCGGCTCCGCAGTTGAGGGGCGAGCGGTGCTGGTGGACCGCCCGGCCGGTGAGCGCGTCGAAAACGGTGCCCATCTGGCCGCCGGTGAACACCCGGTCGCCGACCGGGGTGAGGAAGTTGCACAGGCTGCCGGTGCGCGCGGTCTCCTGTCCGTCCCGCCAGTGCACCCCGGCGTCGCCGATGGTGAGGGTGGTCTTCCGGAAGCGGGCCACGGCGTTGACGCCGTACGTCGGTTCGACTCCGCCCAGGTCCCAGGCGTCGGCCGCGATGTCGTAGGTGGCGTACGAGGAGCCGAAGGTGGCGAAGACGAGGGTCGTGTCGTCGAGGAAGGCGCAGGAGCGCGGCCACACGTCGCTGGGCAGGGACGAGGACGCCACCTGGCGCAGGGTGTCTCCGGAGACGTCCCAGACCCGCAGCAGCCGGTCGTAGCTGAGGCTGACGAGCAGACGGCGCGCGACGTTGAGGACCAGGCGCTTGATGCCGGCGTCGTGGGCGGGCCGGGTGGTCGTGCCGCTGCCGTCGATGCGGACGATCTCGCCGTCGTCGTTGCCGGCGAAGACGGTGCCGTCGGGGGCGAGGGCGACGGTGTCGGTCTCGACGCCGCCGAGGTCGATGTCGGCGACCACACCGCCGGTCGTCAGCGACCAGCGCTTGATCGTTCCGTCGTCGCTGGAGGAGACCAACTCCCCCTTGTCCGGCGCCCATTCGACGGAGATGACATCGGCGGTGTGCCCTTCGAAGACGGCCTTGAGGCGGCCGTCGAACCCGTAGACGCGGACCCGGTGGTCGCGCGACGCCGTGGCGATGAGCGGTTCGGTCGGGTGGAAGACCGACATCTCGACGTCGTCCTCGTGGTCGGAGAGGACCGTGAGGAGCTTGAGGTCGGGGAGCGACCAGAGCCGGGCGGTGTAGTCGCTGGAGGACGTCAGGAGGTGGCGGCCGTCGGGGCTGAAGGACACCTGGTTGGCGAGGTGGTCGTGGAAGGCCCTGCCCAGCGGCCTCTTGGTGGCCGCGTCCCACAGGATGACCTGGTTGTCGTAGCCCGCGGTCGCCACGTAGGTGCCTGCGGAGGCGGCGATGCCGCTGATGGGGCCGGTGTGGCGCATCACAGGGACGCTCCTTCCATGTCCACGTCAATCCGGATGGTGTGCTTGGTCTGCGTGACCTTGGCCTTGAGGTACGGGAGGTTGACCGGGTTCACATGGGTGCCGGTGGGCACGACGGCGCGCAGCCTGATCCCCAGGGCGCGCAACTGCTCCGCCTTGTCGGGGTTGTTGGTGAGCAGGTCGATCTCCTGGGCGCCGAGCGCGCGCAGCATCTCGGCGGCGGCGGTGTAGTCGCGCTCGTCCGCGCCCCGGCCCAGCGACCTGTTGGCCGTGTAGGTGTCCTGGCCCTCGTCCTGGAGCCGGTAGGCGTCCAGCTTGTTGTAGAGCCCGATGCCCCGGCCCTCCTGGCGGAGGTAGATCAGGTATCCGCCCTGCCTGTTGATGGCGTCGAGCGCCTCGTGCAGCTGGGGACCGCAGTCGCAGCGCAGGGACCCGAGCACGTCGCCGGTGAGGCACTCGGAGTGCAGCCGTACGAGGGGCACGCCGTCGGGTTCCCCCAGGGCGACCGCGAGGTGCTCGCGGCCGTCGCTGAGCCCGTCGAACGTGATCAGTCGCCCCTGGGCGGCTTCCGCGGAACCGATATTCAGGGGAACCGGCGTCACACCCCTGATCCGAACGGAATTTACTTTCTCTTCACTGGACGTTTCGCGAGTTGCTTTCCGACTCACTGGAACTTCTTTCGTCGGCGGCTCAGTCGAGAAGGCGTTGATCACTGTAGGCAGATTGCAAATTGACCTTGTAGCTCAAAATTAGCCATCCGCCGATCGCGTCCGAAACACATGGGGCAACCACGCGAAAAGGTGCGGGTAAATCACCATTCAAAGGGACCGGAGCACAAGATTGCGCCCGATTGGTATATATGTGCTTCAAACTTCAACTTGGTCATCGTTGCGCAAAGTACCGATCGCGAATCCGGTCGGACGAGGTGAACGATCCGTGCACGTGGCGGTGTTCACACGATGGGCACACCGGGCGTCGGCCGCTCCCCGCGGCCATGACCACGATGCGCACGCAATACCCTTCGCCATGCCCCCCTCCCCCGCATTCCCTTTCCATCGGAAGCCGTCGCGAGCCGCCCGGTATCCGCTCCCGAAATACGCCGGCTCAGTCCTGCGGTTCGGAATTATCGGGCCAGGTCGCTTCACGCGATCGCGGGACTCGGACATGCCCCACAGCAATTCGGCGAGAGCATCGGGGGGTGACCGTCGGAATACCGAGCGCGGTAATCGTCTCGTCGTCCACGGCCGCGGCCCCCGCGCCGCCCCGGATGACCGCGCCGATCGTGAATGGCCGTTCGCGCCGGGCGACCAGGGCGACCCGATGTCCCGCACGCCCGGGACGGCGTGCGACCGAGGCTCCGGGTCCGGGCCCCGCGCCGAGAACGGCGACCGCCTTCTCGTTCGCGGTCATGAGCGAACTCCCCGAATGTTCATGAGCCGCTTTCCGGGGAAAGCGCTCGCTTATTTCGCCGAAGTCGAGCGCGAGAGCGCGAGAAACCCGAGGGGAAGCGGCTGTTCGGAGCGCCGCCCATGCGCGACCGGGCCCGCGTACGCGGCGAGGCGTCCCGATCCGGAGACATGACTTCATTCAACTGAAGTCAGAGAGAGGTACGAATGGAAGCCCACTGGCACCTTATCCTCCATCTGACTTGTGCTGCCTTAAGTGAGATGGCTAGCATCGGCCACGCCGTCACCCCGGAAGGACATGCCCATGGCCGGTACGTCGCCCCAGCTGGAAGCCACGCTCGACCACGAGGAGGTCGTCGTCCGCAAGGGCGCGCGCACCGGTCTCCCCGTCATCGTCGCCGTCCACTCCACCCTCCTCGGCCCGGCGCTCGGCGGGCTGCGGGTGACGACGTACGACTCCCCCGCCGACGCCGTCGTCGACGCCCTGCGCCTGAGCCGGGGCATGACGTTCAAGGCCGCCTCCGTGGACAACGGCACCGGCGGCGGCAAGGCCGTCGTACCGCTGCTGCCGGGCGGCCCCCGGCGGCTCGACGGACAGTTCCGGACCAGTGTCCTGCTGGACCTCGCGGACGTGGTCGACTCGCTCGGCGGCCGGTACGTCACCGCCCCGGACGTGGGCACCGGCCCCGCCGAGATGGCCGTCGTCCGCACCCGCACCTCACACGTCGGCGGGTACACCACGATGCCCGACGGAGGACCGGCCACCACCTTCGGCACGGCCGGCGGTGTGGAGCGGGCGATCCTCGCGACGGCCCGGCACCTGTGGCGTTCCACCGACCTCACCGGCCGTGAGCTGGTGGTGATCGGCTTCGGCGGGGTCGGCCGGGCCCTCACCCGGATGCTGCTGGAGCGCGGTGCCAAGGTCGCCGCCTCCGACATCGACGGCTCGCTGCGCGCACCGGCCGAGGAACTGGGCGCGTCCTGGGTCCCGTTGGAGCAGGCGTACGAGGCCGACGTCGACCTGGTCGTGCCCTGCGCCCTCGGCGGGGTGCTCACCCCGGAGCTGGTGCCCCGGCTGCGCTGCCGGGCGATCGTCGGCTGCGCCAACAACCAGCTCAGCAGTGACTCGGTGGCCGAACTCCTCCGGGCTAAGGGCGTGTTGTGGGCGCCGGACTTCGTGAGCAACGCGGGCGGCATCCTGTACGCGAGCGGCCGGGAGATCGGTCGGCTCACCCACGAGCAGGCCGTGGACCGGCTCGGCCGGATCGAGGAGACGACCCTCCAGGTCCTCGCCCGCAGCGAGCGCGAGGGCGTCACCACCCTCGCCGCCGCCTACGACGTCGCCCGCGAGCGTCTGGCGCGGGCCACCGCCCACTGACCACGGGTGCCGGAGCCCTCCTGGCGTCCGGCGCCCCTCCATACCATCCACAAGGCAGGGGAGCAGCACGTGCGGCACTTCGCGTTCGGACGCAACAACGGTCTCAGGGTCTCCGAACAGGCCCTCGGCACGGGCATGTTCGGCACACGGTGGGGTGTCGGCGCCGGCCTCGGGGAGTCCCGCGCGATGCTCGACATGTTCGCCGACGCGGGCGGTACGTTCCTCGACACCGCCGAGAGCTACCAGGTCGGGGAGTCCGAGGAGATCCTGGGTGAGCTGCTGGCGGGCCGGCGCGACCGGTTCACCGTGGCGACGAAGTGCACGCTCGGGGTGGGCGGGGACGCGGACGTGCTGCGCACCGGCAACGGCCGCGGCGCGATCGTACGGGCCGTCGAGGGGAGCCTGCGCCGGCTCGCCACGGACCGGATCGACCTGCTGTGGCTGCACTACCCGGACGGTGTGACCCCGCTGGAGGAGGTGGTGCGGGCCCTGGACGACCTGGTGCGCCTCGGCAAGATCCTCTACGCCGGGCTGTCGAACTTCCCCGCCTGGCAGACCGCCCGCGCCGCGACGCTCGCCGAGGTGCGCGGCCTCGCCCCGATCGTGGCGGTCCAGGTCCAGTACAGCCTGGTCGAGCGGTCGGCGGACCGCGAGATCCTGCCGATGACGGAGGCGCTGGGCCTGGGGGCGGCCCTGTTCTCGCCGCTGGGCGGCGGTCTGCTCACCGGGAAGTACCGTACGGGCGGGGAGGGCCGCGTCACCACGATCCCCGGGCTCGTGCACACCGAGGACGGCGCGCGGAAGACCGCGGTCGTCGACGAGGTGCTGTCGCTCGCCGCCGGCCTCGGGGTCACACCGGGGCAGGTGGCCATGGCCTGGCTCCGGGAGAGGTCGGCCGCGTCCACGACGTCCCGCGTCGTTGTCACCGGCCCCCGGACGGCCGCCCAACTGCGGGAGTACCTGGGCTCGTTGGAGGTACGGCTGGACGCCGACGCGGTGGCGCGGCTGGACGAGGTCAGCGGCATCGAGGCGGGGCAGCCGTACGAGATCGTGCGCGCGCGGGCCGCCCATGTGGTGGGCGGCCCGGACGTCGACTTCCGGCGCCCGGTCGTGCCGGTGGCCTAGCGTCCGTGCCGGTGGCCTAGCGTCCCGGCTCCGCGTCCGGCGCCGATCACCCGGCGGCCGGTCCGCCGGGGCCCGCCCGTGCCCCGGCGGTCCGCCGTTGACACCGTCCTGGCCCCGTTCTAGCTTGGTTTTGGTCTGATCAGTACGAAACTCTCGTACGGGCCTCTCACACCAGGAAGCACGATGATCGAAACAGTGGGCGTCGTCGGAGCCGGGATCATCGGCCGGGCGATCGCCGCGCACGCGGCCAAGGGCGGTCAGCGGGTGCTGCTGGGCAACCGGCGCGGCCCGGACACCCTCGCCGACCTGGCGGAATCCCTCGGCCCCGCGGTCACTGCCGTGACGGCGAAGGAGGCCGCCACGGCCGAACTGGTCGTGCTGGCGATCCCGTTCACCAGCGTCCCGGACTTCGGTCCGACGGTCGACTGGAGCGGCAGGATCGTCGTGGACGCCACCAACCAGTTCGCCTCGCACGACCCCTACGAGGGCCGCGCGGACACCGGGGGCCTCACCGGGAGCGAGTTCCTGGCGCGGCATCTGCCGGGGGCCACCCTCGTCAAGGCGTTCAACGCGATGTACGGCGCCCGTGTGGCGGCCGACCCGCGGCACACCGAGGGACGCCAGGTGGTGTTCTACGCGGGGGACGACGACACGGCCAACACCCGGTTCGCCGAACTCGTCGGACACTGGGGGTTCGCGCCCGTGTACGTGGGGCCACTGCGTTCGGGCGGACGGCTCATGCAGCTCGACGGCCACCTCAGCGGCCTGCACATCCTCAAGCAGGACTGACGGCGGGGGCGTACGGCTCCTTGTACGCTCGGGTCATGGCTCGACCTCGGACATTCGACGAGAACCAGGTGGTCCAAGCCGCCCTGGCGCAGTTCTGGCACGCCGGGTACACGGCGACGTCGCTCGACGACCTCACCGAGGCGACCGGCCTGGGCCGCAGCAGCCTGTACGGGGCCTTCACGGACAAGCACACGCTGTTCATGCGGGCGCTGCGGGCGTACTGCGACGGCTCGGTGGAGCAGTGGCGCGAGGCCCTGGCGGAACCGGGACCGGCCCACGACCGGCTGGACCGCTTCGTCCGGGCCGTGGCGCTGGGCATCGCCGACGACGCGGTTCGCCGTGGCTGTCTGCTGGCCAAGAGCGCCGCCGAACTCTCCGCGACGGACGAGGAGGTGGCCGCCGTCACCGCCGACACCTTCCGGCGACTGCACGCCCTGCTGGTCGAGGCCGTGACCGAGGCGCGGGCGGAGGGGGCCCTGGACCCGGACACCGATCCGCAGCTGCTCGCGAGCCTGCTCCTTGCGGTCCTGCGCGGCATCGAGGCACTGGGCAAGGGCGGCGCGGGCCCGGACGTCGTCATGCAGGCCGCGGAGCAGGCGCTGGCCCTGCTGCCCCGGCCGTCGGCCGTGCCCACGGCCTGATGACGTGCCGCTCACGGTCCGGCCGGCCGGACCTCACTCGAGGGGGTCGCGGGCAGGTCCCGCGCGGGGCTCGGAGAGATGTCCGATGTCTTCATGGGAGTCTCAGCTGCTCCGGTTCGTGGTGCGGGGTCATCAGGCGAGGGCCGCGACGAGCTGGTGCACCGTCGTGCGGCGGCCCGTGTGGAAGGGGACTTCTTCACGGACGTACAGCCGCGCCCGGGACTCTCGCAGCCTGCGCATGAGGTCGACGATGCGGTGGAGTTCGTCCGCCTCGAAGGCGAGGATCCACTCGTGGTCGCCGAGCGCGAAGGAGGGCACGGTGTTGGCGCGGACGTCGGGGAAGTCGCGGGCCATGCGGCCGTGTTCGGCGAGCATCTCGCGGCGGTCGGCGCTCGGCAGCAGGTACCAACCGTACGAGCGGACGAACGGGTACACGCAGATGTGGTCGCGGGGCCGCTCGTCGGCGACGTAGGCCGGGACGTGGGACCGGTTGAACTCGGCCGGGCGGTGCAGTGCCATGGCGGACCACACCGGTTCGAGCGCCCGGCCGAGTGCGGTGCGGCGGAAGCGCTGGTGAGCGTCCTGGAGGGCTTCGGAGGTCTCGGCGTGCCACCAGATCATGACGTCGGCGTCGGCGCGGAACCCGGACACGTGGTACGTGCCCCGCATCGTGACGTCCTCGGCGGCCAGCTCCTCGAACAGGTCCGTGACCTCGTCCGCGAGCCCGGACCGCTCGGGCGGCAGGACGTCGCGCAGCCGGAACACCGACCAGAGGGCGTACCGTACGACCGAGTTGAGGTCCCGGGCCTTCTTGCCGGCGTCCGGGGCCCGGCCGTGCGGGGCCGGTTCCGGAAGGGGGTCGGTGTTCGACATGATCTCTCCACGTGGTGTTTCTCGCGCCGGCCGGCCGGGTGGTGTGCGGGCCGTGTCCGGGGATGTGTCCGAGGGCGGGTCCGGCAGTTCGTGCCGGACCCGGCCCTAGCGCAGGTCGTTCTCGTCCGCGCGGGCGGCCCAGTCGGCGAACCGCTCCCCGTCCGCGCGGCCGGCGGCGAAGCGCCGCACGACCCGTTCGACGTAGTCGGGGAGTTCGTCGGCCGTCACCTTGTGGCCGCGCAGTTTGCGGCCGAAGCGGGCCTCCATGCCGACGGCGCCGCCGAGGTGCACCTGGAACCCCTCGACCTGGCGGCCCTCCGCGTCGAGCACGAGCTGTCCCTTGAGGCCGATGTCCGCGATCTGCACACGGGCGCAGCTGTTGGGGCAGCCGTTGACGTGGACGGTGAGGGGCTGGTCGAAGGAGGGCAGCCGCTGTTCGAGTTCGTCGACGAGGGCGGCGGCCCGTGCCTTGGTCTCCACGATGGCGAGCTTGCAGAACTCGATGCCCGTGCAGGCCATGGTGGACCGCCGGAACGTCGAGGGCCGCACCTGGAGGCCGAGGTCCTCCAGACCGGTCACTAGGCCGTCGACCTCGCTCTCGGGCACGTCCAGCAGCAGGAGCTTCTGGTACGGGGTCGTCCGCACCCGGCCCGCCCCATGGGCGTCGGCGAGGTCGGCCAGGGCGACGAGCAGAGCGCCGCCGATCCGGCCGGCCACGGGGGCGGCGCCGATGTAGTGACGGCCGTCGCGCTGGCGGTGGACACCGACGTGGTCGCGGTCGCCCGGGGGCGGCGGCGGTGCCGGGCCGTCGGTCAACGGGCGCCCCAGGTAGTCCTGTTCGAGGACCCGGCGGAAGCGCTCGACACCCCAGTCGGCGACGAGGAACTTCATGCGTGCCCGGTTGCGCAGCCGGCGGTACCCGTGGTCGCGGAAGAGGGCGACGACTCCGGCCCAGATCTCCGGGACCTCCTCCAGCGTGGCGAAGACGCCGAGGCGCCGAGCGAGCATCGGGTTGGTCGACAGACCGCCGCCGACCCAGACGTCGAATCCGGGGCCGAGGACGGGGTGCCGTACGCCGATGAAGGAAACGTCGTTGATCTCGTGGGCGACGTCCTGGAGGGGCGAACCGCTGATCGCCGTCTTGAACTTGCGGGGCAGGTTGGAGAACTCCGGGTCGCCGATCCAGCGGCGGTGGATCTCCTCGATCGCCGGCGTGCCGTCGACGATCTCCTCGGCGGCGACGCCCGCGACGGGGCTGCCGAGGAAGACCCGGGTGGTGTCGCCGCACGCCTGCGCGGTGGTCAGGCCGACCGCCTCCAGCCTGCGCCAGATCTCCGGGACGTCCTCGATGCGCACCCAGTGCAGCTGGATGTTCTGCCGGTCGGTCAGATCGGCGGTGTCGCGCGCGAAGTCGCGGGAGACCTCACCGATCACCCTCAGCTGCCCGGTGGTGAGCCGCCCGCCGTCGACGCGGATGCGCAGCATGAAGAACTCGTCGTTCAGCTCGTGCGGTTCGAGGCTGCCGGTCCGCCCGCCGTCGATGCCGGGCCGGCGCTGGGTGTACAGGCCCCACCAGCGCAGCCGTCCGCCGAGGTCGTCCGGGTCGATGCCGGCGAATCCGGTCCTGGCGTAGACGGACTCGACGCGGGCGCGGACGTTGAGGCCGTCGTCGTCGCGCTTCATCCGTTCGTTGGCGTTGAGCGGGGTCCGTTCCCCGAGCGCCCACTGTCCTTCGGAGCGCCCGCGCTGCTCCGGCTCCCGCCCGGGGAACGCCGGTGCGGGCAGTCGCACTTCGGCCATGACTGCTCCTCCTCGGGGAGGTCAGGCCGTGTGCGGCCGGGTGACGGGGACGCCGACGAGGGAGCCGTACTCCGCCCAGGAGCCGTCGTAGTTCTTCACCCGGTCGAGGCCGAGGATCTCGTGCAGGACGAACCAGGTGTGCGCGCTGCGCTCGCCGATGCGGCAGTAGACGATGGTGTCGCGGCCGGGGTCGACGTCGGCGTACAGCGCGGCGAGTTCCTCGTCGGACCTGAACGTGCCGTCGTCGTTGGCCGCCCGCGACCAGGGGACGTTGACCGCGGTGGTGATGTGGCCGCGCTGCATGGCCGCCTCCTGCGCGAGGTGCGCGGGGGCGCTCAGCGCGCCGGAGAACTCCTCCGGGGAGCGCACGTCGACCAGGTTGCGGGTGCCGATCGAGGCCAGCACCTCGTCGCGCAGGGCGCGCAGGGAGCCGTCGGCGGGGGTCGCCGTGTAGGAGGTCGCGGGGCGCTCCGGGACCTCGGCGACGAGGGGGCGGCCGTCCAGCTCCCACTTCTTGCGGCCACCGTCGAGCAGGCGCACGTCCCGGTGGCCGTAGACCTTGAAGTACCAGTAGGCGAACGCGGCGAACCAGTTGTTGTTGCCGCCGTACAGCACCACCGTGTCGTCGTTGCCGATGCCCTTGCGGGACAGCAGGGCCTCGAAGCCGGCCGCGTCGACGAAGTCGCGGCGGACCGGGTCCTGGAGGTCGTCGCGCCAGTCCACGCGCACCGCGCCGGCGATGTGGTCGGTGTCGTAGGCGGTGGTGTCCTCGTCCACCTCCACCACGACGACGCCGGGATCGTCCAGGTGTGCCTCCAGCCAGTCGGCGTCGACAAGCACCTTCGTACGGCTCATGGTGACCACCCCTTCGAGGAAGCTGATGTCCCGATTGAATCCGGGGTGTTTCCTTGCGGGCAAAAACATTGCCTGGCGGGCAAGAGGCGGCAAGAAACGGCGTGGCGGGGGCGGTGGGGAGGCGCCCGGAACAGCGCGTACCGTCCTGTTGTTCATCTCGATGCTTGATCATGCAGCCGCTGTCCCACCAGCCCTGCGACACATCCAGAAAAGGACAAGAACCTCATGTTCCACCGCATCCTTGTCGCCCTCGACCCGAGTCCCGCCCGTCACTCCGCCGTGCGTCTGGCGGGTGAGATGGCCCGGCTGACGGGCGCCAAGGTCAACGTGCTGCACGTGGCCGCGTCCACGGCCACCCTCGCCGCCGTGGTCCCGCTGGAGGACGAGGCGGAGGCCAAGTCGATCCTCGACGCGGCCGTCGCCACGCTGCGCGAGTCGGGCGTCGACGCCCAGGGCATCGCCGCCACCGGGCTGACCACCCAGGTCGCGGAGATCATCACCACCGCCGCCGCGGAGACCGACGCCGACCTGCTGGTCCTGAGCCCCCACCACCGCGGGTCGCTCGAAGCGCTCATCGACCCGCGGGTCAGCGACGCGGTGGCCCACAAGAGCCGGATCGCCGTCCTGCTGGCCCCCGAGCACCCCGAGGCCGACCAGGACTGAGCCAGGGCGGAGCCCGGGACCGAGTCCGGCCCCCCGGGGGCACGCCGTGCGACGGTGTGCCCCCGGCCGCCCCGGGTCTCAGTCCCCGGTGGCCCTCGCCGGCCGCCCTCGCCGGTCACCGTCCACCAGCCGGACACCCGCGCAACAACATGCCCGATGCATCTAATGTGCCGCAGGACGTCGGTGCGGTGGAGGGAGCCGGGACATGGCCGGGGCAGCGGAGCGGGCGGGGGCCGTCGTCGCCCTGCGCGAGGTGCACGTCCGCCGTCACACCAGTGGTCAGGCGATCCTCACGGACGTGGACTGGACGGTGCGCCCCGGTGAGCACTGGGCGCTCCTCGGCGCCAACGGCGCGGGCAAGACCACCCTGCTGCGGCTCCTTGGCGCGCAGATGCACCCCACCTCCGGGACCGTCGAGGTGCTGGGCTGCCGGCTCGGCCGGGTCGACGTGCGCGAGCTGCGCGCCCGGATCGGCCAGGTGAGTTCCGCCCAGCGGGTGCCGCAGGACCTCACCGCCCACGCGGTGGTCCTGACCGGCCACTCCGGCACCGTGCAGCCGCTGTGGCGGACGTACGACGACGCGGTGCGGCTGCGGGCCCGTGACCTCCTCGCCGAACTGGACGTCAAGGAGCTGGCCGACCGTCCCTTCGGGGTCTGTTCGGGCGGTCAGCGGGCCCGTGTCCTCATCGCCAGGGCGCTGATGGCCGACCCCGCGCTGCTGCTGCTCGACGAGCCGTTCAACGCCCTGGACCTGCCCTCGCGCGAAGACCTCGTGGAGGCCCTGCGGCGGCTGGCGGAGGGCCGCCCCGAGCTGGCCACCGTGACGGTCACCCACCATCTGGAGGAGCTGTCCCCGGCGGTCGGCCACACGCTGCTGCTGCGGGAGGGCAGGGTCCTGGCCCGGGGCCCGGTCGAGGAGACCCTGACCGGACCCTGGCTGACCTCGTGCTTCGGCCGTCCGATCACCGTCGTACGGCACGAGGGCCGCTGGGCGGCCTACTCCGCCCGGCCCACCGGCGGGTGAGACCGCCGCCCGGCGGGACGGCCCACGGACCCCGGGCGCCCCGCCGGCCGGCACATCACCGCGTCCGGGTCACCGGACGGTGATCCGCGCGCTCCCCTCGACGCCGCCGCTGCGCACCGTGACGGTCACGGTGCCGGGGCGGTGGGCGGTGAGACGGCCCGTGACGCGGTCCACGGAGGCCACCTCGGAGTCGCTGGACGTCCACACATGGGACGCCGGGTCGGCGACCGGCACGGTGAGCGGGGCGATGTTGTCGCCCGCGACCATGTCACCGGTCGCGGTCAGGTCGGCATGGGCGCCCTTGACGACCGGGGCGGCGGGCGCCTCGACGGTGATCGACGCGAAGGCCGGTTCGACGGTGTACTGGAGGTAACCGTCGGAGCCGATCCTGACGAGCCCGAAGTGGTAGAAGCCGCCCCTGTCGGCGGGCGCGTACGCGGGCATGCCGAGGTCGGCGAAGGTGAGCTGCGGAATGCCGCCCTGCTCGGTGCCGACGCTGTTGCCCTCGGGGTCGAGGATCTGCTCGGCGAAGCCGCGGGCGTGCCCGTACATCATGACCACGTGCCGCTGCGGGTGGGTCTGCTGGTAGCGCTGCACCAGGCGCAGATACATCCGTGCCTCCCAGCGGTCCGTGAACTGGCTGTTGGCGGCGGGGTGCGGGTCGTAGGCCGGCATGTGCGTGACGACGAGCACGTCCTTGGCCGTGGCGTCCGTCAACTGCTGCACCAGCCACGGGTACTGGGCGCCCTCGGGGTCCTGGAAGGGGTCGGAGGACAGCAGGCTGCCGTGCGCGTTGTCGGTGACGACGACGCGCGCCGCGCCCAGGGTGTAGGCGTAGTGGGTGTCGCCGAAGGTGTCGCTGTAGTTGCCGTTCTCGGCGTCGGCGCCCTGGGTGATCTCGTGGTTGCCGACGATGTCGCGGGCGGGCACGCCGAGGGCGTCCGTCTTCGCCTTGGCGTACTGGAGGTCGACGGCCTTGCCGTCGTCCGCCATGTCCCCGAGGAACTGGGCGGCGTCCGGGCGGGCCTGGGGGCTGAGGCCGGGCAGCCGCGCGGCGACGGAGTCCATCACGTTGCTGCTGACGGAGCCCGGGTCGCTCGCGAGCAGATGCGCGTCGTCACCGGTGAGGAGCGTGCTGCCCTTCTTCGCGAAGTCGGCGGAGTCCTCCTCGTACGACAGCCACCCGGGGTTCTTCGGGACGGCCCGGTACACGGGCTCGACGACCGGGCGCGGTGAGTAGAGCGCCTGGAGACCGGCGACGTTGAGGCTGCCGCCGTACGAGGTGCTCGGGCTGATCGCGAGGAAGTCGACGAAGCTGATCGTGAGCGGGAACTGCATACCCGCGGGCAGCTGGGCGACCGCCAGGTGCCAGCCGTTCCAGGTGACGTACGTCGGGTAGAGCGTGGTGGAGGTGCCGTTGACGCCGATGTAGCGCTCGGCGAGTTCGATGCCGTTGCCGTCGCCCTTGATCCACACGCCGATACCGGTGGGGACCTGGCCCTCATTGGTGTCGGTCTTCAGGGTGACACGGGGCGAGAGCACGAGCTGCTTGACGCCGGAGCCGGCCGGCATCGAGTAGTCGAGGCGCAGCGACCCGGACTCGGTGGAGCCGGGCGGGACGACCCCGGGGTCCGCGGCGAGGGTGGCGGGCCTGCCCGTGGTGTTGTTGCTGATCCGCCAGACGTCGGTGCTGGTCATCGGGTCGATGGTCCTGCTGACGCTGCCGACGGCGATCGAGGTGGTCGCGGTGGTGCCCGCAACGGTGGCGCTGACCTCGGCGAGTCCGCCCCGGTCGGCACCGGCGGTGAACAGTCCGTCCTTGCCGACGGTGCCGAGGCCGGCCGGGTCGACGTTCCAGGTGGCGGCCTCGGCCGGGATCCGGACCGCGCCGCCGCCCTTGACGGTGCCCGACAGGGTGAGCTGCTGGGTGGCGCCGTTGTCGAGGTCGGCCTTGTCGGGCGAGACGGTGAGGGTCGCGAGCTTGGCCACGACGTCGAGCTTCTGCGAGCTGACAACGTTGCCGGCGGTGGCGACGAGGCGTCCGCTGCCGGTGCGGCGCGGGGTGAGCACACCGTCCTCGTAGGTGGCGAGGGACGCGGGCTCGACCCGGACGCGGACGGGGTCGGCGGCCGGGTTGGCGTAGCGGTCCGTCGCGTACACCGGGAGCGGTACGGAGCCGCCGGTGACGGTGGTGAGCGTCCTGCCGCCGTTGACCACGACCTCGGCGGCCTTTTCGGCGTGCCGGGCGGTGGAGTAGAAGAAGATGCCGTCGGCGACCGGTCGTTCGGTGTTGCCGGGCAGGTCGGACGGGGTGTTGACGACCTCGGCGCGGTCGGCGCCGGGGGCACGGGCGACCATGCCGGTGGAACCGCCGCCGTCGAACAGCATGGCGGTGTGGGCACCGTGGGCGACCATGTAGCCGGCGGCCTGCTCAGGCGTCACGCCGAAGGCGGTCCCGGAGCCGCCGTGGCCGTCGATGGCGACGACGACGGCGTGCTTGCCGTCCTTGGTGATGCCGACGGCGGTCTCGGGGTTGGCGCCGCTGGGCGGGGTGCCGGTGGGGTCCTTGTAGACCTTGCCGTCCTTGACGAGGGTGTCGACACCGCTGATCAGCTGGGTCAGGTCGTTGTCGGGCGACAGCCGGGAGGCGACGCCCACTTGGTCCCCCGTGTGGAGGGTGTCGGACAGCCACTGGCCGCCCGCGCCGGCGCCGAGCAGGCCCAGCCGGCCGGCCGTGAGCCGGGGCACGGTGGTGACGCCGGTGCGGATGTCGTCGACGACGAAGCCGGTGCCGGCGACATGGCCGAGGACGAGGGTGGCGGGCGTGCTGAGGCCGGGGGTCTCGCCGAGGTCGGGGGTGACCTCGGTGATGCCGCCGGAAGCCACGTCGTCCACGGTGTTGAGCGAGGTGAGCGCGTGGGTCGCGGAGCCCGCGGTGATCGTCCCGGAGAAGGTCTGCGGGCCCATCACGACGGTGCCGTCCCGCTTGACGCCGAGCTGCGAGGCGAAGCCCGGCTTGGGGCTCTTGAGCAGCCGTCCGTCGGTCATGACGCCGCCGAGGGGACGGCCGCTCGCGTGGATCTCGAAGTAGTCGCCGTTGACGCCGGCCACCGCGTGGGTGCGGTGGGCCATGGACGACGGGGTCTCGTCGGCGGGGTTGGTGAGGGTGTCGCCCGCCTGGACCATGCCGATGCGCAGGTTGGGGTCGGTCAGGTCGGCGGAGAGCACCTGGATGTGCTGACGGCCGCCGACGGTGTCGTACGTCTCGCTGTAGTGCTGGAGTCCGCGGGTGACGGTCTCGGCCGGGGTGCGGGTGCGGTCCACGACCAGCGGCCAGTTCTGCGGGGTCTCGGGCAGCCAGGCGCGCTGCGCCGCGGGCCGGGCGTGGGCGGCGGCCGGGTCCGCCGTGGCACCGGGGGCGGTCACCAGCGCGGTGACGGTCCCGGCGAGCGCCAGCGCGGCCGCGGTGGCGACCGCGGTCCGGCGTCCGGTGTCCGCGGGTCTCTTTCCGCGAAGTGTCATTGCGTGTTCCTTAGTGAGGGACGTGCCGGTGCGCCACCGGCACCCGCCCACCTGACACCCGCCGGGCGAATCGGAGATATCCGGACGGGGGTGCGCGGATGACCCGCAGTGATGCGGAGTCCTCGGATTCGGCCGAGGAGGCCGAGGAAGCCGAGGAACAGGGAAGTCGAAGGGACCGGGGGCCCACCGCCCCCGGCCCGCCTCCGGAAGGGACGGCATCACCATGCGCGCCGACGACATCGTTCCGCTGGGCCGTACGGGGCTGCGGGTGAGCCGGCTCGGGCTGGGACTCGCCTCCCTGGGCGGGCTGTTCGCGCCCGTGTCGGACGAGGCGGCCGCCGCGGCCGTCGGCGCCGCGTGGGACCTGGGCGTACGGCTCTACGACACGGCCCCCGTGTACGGGTACGGGCGTTCGGAGACCCGTACCGGTGCCGCCCTCGCGGCGCGGGACCGTGACGCCTACGTGCTGTGCACCAAGGTGGGCCGGCTGATCGAACCGGGCGGGTCGGACACCCAGCCGATCTGGGCCGACCCTCCCCCGGGCGTCGGTCCCCGGCTCGACTACTCGTACGCGGGGGTCCTGCGGTCGGTGGAGGAGAGTCTGGAGCGCCTGGGGCTGGACCGGGTGGACGTGCTCCATGTGCACGATCCCGACGAGGACTTCGGCACGGCGGTGACCCAGGCGTACCGCGCGCTGGCCGAGTTGCGGGACAGGGGGGTGGTCGGCGCGGTCTCGATCGGGGTCAACCACGCTCCGGTGGCCGCGCGTTTCCTGCGGGAGGCGGCCGCTCCCGGCCCCGACTGCGTGCTGCTGGCGGGGCGTTACACCCTGTTCGACCGGTCCGGCCTGGACGACCTGCTGCCGTTGTGCGCCGAGCGGGGCGTCGCCGTCATGGCGGCGGGGGTCTACCAGTCGGGGCTGCTGGCGGACCCGAGGCCGGGGGCGCCGCACGGGTACGCGGAGGTCCCGGCCGAACTGGCGGAGCGCATCCGGGTGTTGCGGCGGGTGTGCGCGGACTTCGACGTCCCGCCGCTCGCCGCGGCCGTGCAGTTCCCCCTCGGCCACCCGGCCGTCGTGAGCGTGGTCGTCGGGGCCCGTTCGGCGGACGAGGTGGCACAGAACGTGGCCCTCTTCGACCGTCCGGTGCCGGAGGCGTTCTGGGCGGCGGTGAAGGACGCGGGGCTGCTGGCGCGGGAGACACCGACGCCCGGACCTGGCGCCGACGGCCCCCGGTAGGTGCCGGGTCCGGCCGCGGCCCGGGGCCGGCGGTCCGGACCGCCGGCCCCGGGCGCCGGGCCGCGACGGGGGTCAGGCGAGGCCGATCTGCTGGTAGAACGTCTGGTTGTCCCAGAAGAGGAACTCCTCCTCCATGACACCGTGCTTGTTCCAGAGGCCGACGGTGGCCATGTTGATGGCGAACGCCTTTCCGGTCGGCTTGACGAAGCCGCCCTTCCCGTCCGGCATCGGGCGGGAGAAGGTGCCCTTCATGACGCCGGTGACGGCCGTGAGGCTGTCCTTGGCGACCCGGATGGGGTGCTGGTCGATGTGGGTGTCCGGCGCCCAGACGAACTGCGACTCGAGGTCGGCGATGTGCCGCTCGATGCCGTCGGTGTAGTGCCCGTCGGGCCAGTGGACACGGATGTTCTGGGCGTGGCTCTCACCGAGCCGAGACCACTCCTGGCGGCTGTACACGACGAAGTCCAGCTCGTCGAAGGTCGCGAGGTGGCGGCGCTCCTGGGCGGTGAGGTGCTTCGGGTGGGGCAGCTGCGCGTCGGCGTCCTGGGCCGGGTCACCGAGCAGTTCGGGGTGCTGGGTGGCGGCGGCCGCGAGGTCGGTGCCGCCGGCCACGGCGGTCAGGGCGAGCGCGCCGAACGCGGCGGCGCCGCTGGTGCGGATCAGGGAACGGCGATCGAGCATGACGATCCTCCGGGAGATGTTGAAACTTTCAAGCACCGACCCTAGGCGCACATATTTAAAACTTCAAGATCTGCCTCGCAAGATGACATGAGCATGCCATTCAATGAATCGTCAAGCCCCTTGTGTTTCCTGGGGATTTCCCCACCCCGTGCGCCACTAGCGTTTCGCCCGGCAGTAACACCCCCACCCATCGGAGGACATCAGCATGCGTTCTCGTATCGCGGCCCTGACCGTCACGGCCGCCCTCGGTGCCGTCGCGGTCGTCGTCGGCACGGGCGCCACCGCCCAGGCCGCCACCCGTCCCGCCGTCACCCGCGCCCAGTGCACCGCTGCGGGCGGCGTCGTCTTCGACATCCCCCTGAAGACGACGTTCTGTCTGTGGGACAACCACGACGGCACCATCGACACCGCCGCGATCCTCCCGGGCTGACCGTCTTCCCGGCTCACCCCGTGAAACCGTGACGGCCTGCCGCGAGGTACGGCAGGCCGTCACGGCCGTGCGAGCGCCCTGGGGTCACGGCGTGGAGCCGGGGTCCTGCGGCCGGACCCGGCCGCGCCAGGCGCCGGTCTCGCCGCCGCGCTGCTCGATGTAATCCTTGAAACGCAGCATGTCTCCCTTGACGCGCCGGTCGATCAGACCGAGCGCGTCGGCGCCCTTCTCGGCCATGCCGCTGGGCTCGACGTCCATGGTCAGCTCCACCCGGGTGTGCGTGTCGTCCAGGCGCTCGAAGCGCACGGAACCGCGCTGGCGGGTGTCACCGCCGACGGCACGCCAGGTGATCCGGTCGTCCGGCAGCTGATCCACGATCTCGGTGTCGAACTCGCGTCGCACTCCGCCGATCCTGGTGGTCCAGTGGTTGTGCCGGTCGTCGAGTTGAGTGACCTCCTCGACGCCGTCCATGAAGTTCGGGAACTCCGTGAACTGCGTCCACTGGTTGTACGCGGTGTGGACGGGAACCTCGACGTCCACCGTCTTCCTGACCGTGCTCATCTCTTCCCTTCCTCCTGGTCGGTCCGTACGGGGTTGCCCGACCCGAGTACCCACGAGCCCGGCAGGAAGACGTCCTGGACACCTTCGATCGGACACCCCGCCGAGCGGGTTCCGCACGGGGTCCTGCACGTGGTGACCTGGTGGGAGGTCTTCCGGCAGGCCGGCCACCGGGTGCCGACGCACGCGGGCCGGCTGCTGAAGCGCCTGGCCGACGACGGCTGGACGGTGGTCCTGGCCACGTCGGCCGGGGGCCACGAGCTGTCCGCGCTGCGCCGGGCGCTCGACCTCGCGGGCGTGCCCGCCGGGCGGGCCGTCTTCGTCGGGGACACCGTGTGGGACATGCGGGCTGGCAGCGCCGCGGGGGTGCGGTGCGTGGGACTGCTGTGCGGGGGCATCCCGCGCCGGGACCTGGAGGAGGCGGGCGCCGGCGCCGTCTTCGGCGACCCGGCCCGGCTGCTCGCCGCGCAGGCCGACAGCCCGCCGGCCTGAGCCGTCCCGCCCGGCCGGACCGTACGGGACGGCTCCCGTTACATCCGCGGCCAGGGGGTACCCGAGAGGGGGCACCGCACGGGCACTCGCCCCACGGGCGGGCCGATCAAGGCGATGTCCCCTCCTCTACGACCACGTACGGAGCGATGGTGAAAGCACTCGTCGTCACCTGCACGCCCAAGAGGTCTCCCGAACCCTCCGGCACCGAAGCGGCCACCGAGGCGGCGGCGGTCGCCGGACGGCTGCCGGAAGACGGTGCGGACGTGGAGACGGTACGCGCCGTCGACAACGAGGACGGCGCCCACCACGTCATCAGCGAGATCCCCGGCGCCCTGGCCGACATCCCGGCAGGGGCCGGTCTGCGGGTGGGCGTCGTGGACCGGACGCGGCTGCCCTTCGGCCGGGTGCCGCGCACGCGCGGGGACCGGCTGCGGGCCCGCGGTCTCGTGGGCGCGGGGACGACGGAGGGGTTGGTGGTGATCCGTGCCGAACACACCTGAGCGGCCGCGCCGCGTGCGGGTCCGTGTCCAGCGCGAGGGGCCCCTGCTGGTGGAGGGGCCGGTGGAGGTCGTGGGCGAGGACGGCGAGGTGTCGGTCTCGGACCGCTTCACGGTGGCGATCTGCACCTGCCGCCGCAGCGGGCTCCGACCCTGGTGCGACACCAGCCACCGCCGCCGCGGGAAGCGGTCGGGACCGGCCGGTTCCCCCGCCGACGCGAACGGGCGCGACGGCACGCACGGCGAGGGGGAGCACGGGAACGAGGCCGGTGCCGGATGACGACGCCCCTCCCCCGCCGCCGCGCGCGGCACGCCCCGCCGCCGCTGCCCGAACCCCGCGGCCCGCTGTCCGGGGCGGTCGTGGCCGCCCTGCGCGAACCGGCGGCACCCGGCCTGCTGCCCGGCCCCGGGGACTGCCCGGCGTACGGCGACGACCTGCAACTCGCCCTGTACGTCCTCTACGAACTGCACTACCTGGGCTTCGAGGGCGTGCCCGACACCAAGGAGTGGAACGCGGGCCTGCTGGCCCACCGCGCGCTGCTGGAGGAGCGCTTCCTCGGCGCGCTGCGCGCGGACGTACCCGTCGACCGCACCGCGACCGCCGCGGACGCCCTGGACCGGCTCCAGGTCGAACCGGCCGGTGACGACGGCGGTGTCTCCCACTTCCTGCGGACCGAGGGCACCCTGCGACAGCTGCGCGAGTACGCGGCGGTGCGCTCGCTCTACCACCTCAAGGAGGCCGATCCGCACGCCTGGGTCATCCCGAGGCTGCGCGGACGGGCCAAGGCGGCCATGGTCGCCGTGGAGTTCGACGAGTTCGGCGGCGGACGCGCGGACGAGATCCACGCCGAGCTGTTCGCCGACCTGATGGAGGACCTGGGCCTGGACCCCGCCTACGGCCGCCATGTCGACGCCGCGCCCGCCGAGGCCCTGGCCACCGTCAACCTCATGTCCCTGTTCGGACTGCACCGGGCCCTGCGCGCGGCGCTCGTCGGGCACTTCGCCTGGGTCGAGGTGACGTCCTCGCCCGCCTCGCGCCGACTGGCACAGGCCCTGCGCCGGGTGGGGGCCGGGCCCGCGGCCGTGCGCTTCTACACCGAGCACGTCGAGGCGGACGCCGTGCACGAACAGGTCGTACGGCACGACGTCGTCGGCGGACTCCTCGAACTCGAACCGGAGTCGGACGCCGAGGTGGTGTTCGGCATCCGCGCGACCGCCCACCTGGAGGACCGGCTCGCCGACCGGCTGCTGAGTGCCTGGCGCGAGGGCACGTCGGCACTGCGCTGAGCCCCCCCTGGACTCCCCCACGACAGCAGGTGCGTCACCCCCGCCACCCCGGAAAGGACCGTGAACATGTCGACGAAGGTCTCCGATCACATCCTCGAACGGCTGCGTGCCTGGGGCGTGGAACACGTCTTCGCCTATCCCGGGGACGGGATCAACGGTCTCCTCGCGGCCTGGGGACGCGCGGAGGACGACCCGCGGTTCGTCCAGTCGCGCCACGAGGAGATGTCGGCGTTCGAGGCCGTGGGGTACGCGAAGTTCTCCGGCCGGGTCGGGGTCTGCACGGCCACCTCGGGCCCCGGCGCCATCCATCTCCTCAACGGGCTGTACGACGCCAAGCTCGACCATGTGCCGGTCGTCGCGATCGTCGGCCAGACCGCCCGCAGCGCCATGGGCGGCTCGTACCAGCAGGAGGTCGACCTCCTCAGCCTCTACAAGGACGTCGCCTCGGACTTCTGCGAGATGGTGACCGTCCCCGAACAGCTCCCCAACGTGCTCGACCGGGCGCTGCGCACCGCGTACGCGCGGCGCTCGGTGACGGCCGTGATCGTCCCGGCCGACGTCCAGGAACTCGACTACACACCGCCCTCGCACGCCTTCAAGATGGTGCCCTCCAGCCTCGGTGTGCCGCACTACGCGCCCGTGCCCGACGACGAGGACCTGAAGCGGGCCGCCGATGTCCTCAACTCCTCCGGGAAGATCGCCATGTTGATCGGTCAGGGCGCGCGGGGAGCCCGGGCGGAGGTGATGCGGACGGCGGACCGGCTGGGCGCCGGTGTGGCCAAGGCGCTGCTCGGCAAGGACGCCCTCGACGACGACCTGCCCTACGTCACGGGCGCGATCGGTCTGCTGGGCACCCGGCCCTCGTACGAGATGATGCGCGAGTGCGACGCCCTGCTCGTCGTCGGCTCGTCGTTCCCCTACTCGCAGTTCCTGCCGGAGTTCGGCAAGGCCCGCGCCGTGCAGATCGACGTCGATCCGCACATGGTCGGACTGCGTTACCCGTTCGAGGTCAACCTCGTCGGCGACGCCGCCCGTACGCTGCAACGGCTGCTGCCCCTGCTGGAACAGGTCGAGGACCCGGCCTGGCGGAACAAGATCGAGGCGAACGTGGCCGAGTGGTGGGAGGTCATGGAGCGCCGGGCCGCCGTCGACGCGCGTCCGGTCAACCCGGAGCACGTCGCCCACGCCCTGAGCGGGCTGCTCCCCGACGACGTGATCCTGACCGCGGATTCGGGGTCCGCCGCCAACTGGTACGCCCGGCACCTGAGGTTGCGCGGCGAGATGCGCGGTTCGCTGTCCGGGACGCTCGCGACGATGGGCCCCGGGGTGCCGTACGCCATCGGGGCCAAGTTCGCGCACGGGGAACGGCCGGCGATCGCCCTGGTCGGTGACGGGGCGATGCAGATGAACGGCATGGCCGAGCTGATCACCGTCGCCAAGTACTGGCGGGACTGGGAGGACCCGCGGCTGATCGTCGCCGTCTTCAACAACCGGGACCTGAACCAGGTGACCTGGGAGATGCGGGCCATGACGGGAGCCCCGCAGTTCCTGCCCTCGCAGTCGATCCCCGACGTGGCCTACGCCGACTTCGCCCGCTCCCTCGGTCTGACCGGGCTGCGGGTCGAGGCGCCCGGTCAGGTGCGGGGGGCCTGGGAGAGCGCGCTCGCCGCCGACCGGCCGTGCGTGCTGGACTTCGTGACCGATCCCGCCGTACCGCCGATCCCGCCGCACGCCACCCTGGACCAGATCGAGGCCACGGCGGCATCCGTGATCAAGGGGGACAGTGACCGGGTCGCCATGGTCAGGCAGGGCTTCAAGGCCAAGGTCCAGGAGTTCCTGCCGCACCGCGGGGGCGGCGACGGGCGGTGACCGGAGGCGGGGCGGGCCGATCGCCGGCCTCGGGCGCGGTGCCGGTCGTCAGCCGCGCAGGAACGCGGTCGTCCCCCTGCCGCCGGCGCTCGACCAGAAGGTGAGCAGTTCGGCGGCGAGCGGGTCCGCGGCGCCCTCCGCCTCGGCCGGGGCGCGGTTCTGGAGGGCGAGGAAGACACGGCGTACCGCACGCTGCCGTGCGTCGTCCACGCCGGCGCGGGTGAGGGCCAGCCGGTTGATCTGGGCGAGCCGGGCGGGTTTCCCCATGGCGACCAGGAACGGCGGGACGTCCCTCGTCACCACGGCCGCTCCGCCCACCATGGCCAGCCGGCCCACCCGGACGTGCTGGTGGACGCCGGCCATGCCGCCGATCACCGCGCCCTCGCCCACGGTCACGTGGCCCGCGAGTCCCGCGCCCTGGCTGACGACCACACCGTCCCCGAGGACGCAGTCGTGGCCGATGTGCACCTGGCCCATGAGGAGGCAGTCCGCGCCGACCCGCGTGGGCTCGTCCCCGGTGGCGCGGGAGACGGTGGCGCCCTCCCTGAGGACCGAGCGCGCCCCGATCACGACCCGGGTGCGCACCTCGGGGTCGAAGCCCAGCGACTGGGGGTCGGCGCCGAGCACCGCGTGGGCGCCCACGCGGACGCCGTCGTGCAGGGTGGCCGAGCCGTGCACGACGGCATGCGGGCCGACGGTGACGGACTCCCCGATCTCCGCGCCCTCCTCCACCACCGCGAAGGGGCCGACGGTGGCCGAGTCGGGGACCTTCACACCGCTGTCCACCCATGCCGACGGATGAATGGACGGCATGTGTTCCCCCCTGCCCCTCGATGATCAACCGGTCGACCATACGTCAGGGCCCTGTGACGGCATGTCGGGGCCCTGTGACGGCCGTGACCCGCAGGAACCCCGGCCGGTCACAAGGGGAACGTGACCCCCGTCAGGTCCTCCGAGATCCCCCACAGCCGGCCCTGCGCGCCCTCGTCGTACGACTCGGTGTTGGACCGCACCACCTTCGGGTGTCCCTTGCTCTCCAGGAGCCCGCCGGGGCCGTAGTACCGGCCGCCCTCCGTCGTGGGGTCGGTCGCGGCGCGCAGGACGGGCCACGCGCCGCGTGCGGCGTCCTGGATCAGCAGCGGCCGTACGACACCCGCGAACAGGGCCCGGCCCACGGGACCGCGGTCGGCCGTCGCCCGCCGGGAGCCGCCGGTGTCGGCGCCGCCGGGGTGGGCGGCCACCGCGATCGTGCGGGCGCGGCCCGCGAGCCGTCGCTGCAACGCGTAGGTGAACATCAGGTTGGCCCGCTTGGAGTGCGCGTAGGCCGGGGTCGGGCCGTAGGGCCGTGCCGTCCAGTTGGGGTCGTCCAGGTCCATGGGTCCGCCCTGGCGGTGGCCCATGCTGCTGACGGTGACGACCCGGGAGCCCGGTACGTCGGTCATCCGGTCCAGCAGGAGTCCGGTGAGGGCGAAGTGCCCCAGGTGGTTGGTGCCCAGGTGCAGTTCGAATCCGTCCTCGGTGCGCCGGAGCTCCCTGCCGTACATGACGCCCGCGTTGTTGATCAGCAGGTCGACGCGGGGCTCGGCGGCCCGAATGGCCTCGGCCGCCGCGCGGACGGACCGCAGTGAGGACAGGTCGAGGCCGCGCACGGTGGTCCGGGCGCCGGGGACGGCCTCGGCGATCCGCCGCGCGGCCTGCGCGCCCCGGGTCTCGTCGCGCACGGCGAGGATCACATGGGCGCCGCGCCGGGCGAGGACGAGCGCGGTCTCGTAGCCGACGCCGGTGTTGGCGCCGGTGATCACGGCGGTGCGTCCGTGCTGGTCGGGGACGTCCTCGGCGGTCCAGGGGCGGTGGGTGGGCAGGGGCATGGTTCCTCCTGGAGGCGGGTGCGACGGCACGACGGTTAGTGGTGAATGCCATTCACCATATGGTGAAGAGTGTTAACCTAAGGGGCGTGCCAGTCAAACGACGCCCGAGTGGGCAGCATCACGGAGATCTGCGCAACGCCCTCGAAGAGGCCGCGCTCGCCCTCGTCCTGGAGCGCGGGCCGCACGGCTTCACGCTCGCGGAGGCGTGCCGCCGCGCCGGGGTCAGCATGTCGGCCCCCTACAAGCACTTCGCCGACCGCGAGGCCCTGCTGGCCTCACTGGCGCTGAAGGGGTACGAGGAGCAGCAGCGCCGCTACCGGGTCGCGATCGCCTCCGACGGGGACGCGGCCGGGCAGCTGGCGGCCTTCGCCGCCGAGTACGTGACGTTCGCCACCGAGGAACGCGCCCTGTTCGACATCACGTTCCTGGCGGGACTCGACAAGGGCCGCCATCCCGAACTCGCCCGCGCGGGCCGGGAGTTGTTCGACATGATGGTGCCCGTCGCACAGCGGGTCACCGGCGACGAAGGGACGGCGCTGGAACTGCTCGTGCGCATCGCGGCCGCCGCCCACGGCCTGGCCCTCTTCCTCCAGCAGGACATGCTCCCCACCGGCCGGAACACCCTGGCGGAGGCCGGACGGCAGGCGTCACGCAGCGCCCACGCCCTCGTGGCCGAGCGGACCCGGACCGACGACTGACACCGGCGCCGACGCGTCACCGCGTCGGCGCCCCGCGCCTGGGACCGGCCCGTGTCCGGGGTCGGCCCTGTCAGGGATCGGTCCGCATCCGCCCCTGCCCCTGCCCCCGCCCCCGATCAGAGCATCTTGCGCATCCGGCTGATCTCGCTGGTCTGCTGGGCGACCACGTCGTCGGCCATCTCCTCGATCCTGATGTTGTTGCCCTGGCCCTTCACCTCGGTCGCCATGGTGATGGCTCCCTCGTGATGGGTGATCATCAGGGTGAGGAAGAGCTGGTCGAACGCCTTGCCGTCGGCGGCGCGCAGGTTCTTCAGCTGGGCCTCGGAGGCCATGCCGGGCATCGCCGTGTGGTCGTGTCCGTGGTCGTGGCCCTCGTCGGCCTTCTCCGGTTCGTGGTGCTCGGTGAGCCAGCCCCGCATGGCCGCGATCTCCGGGCCCTGGGCCGCCGCGATCCGTTCGGCGAGCCGCTTGATCTGCGTGGACTCGGCCCGCTCCGGCACGAGTGCGGTCATCTCCAGGGCCTGGGAGTGGTGCTGGATCATCATGCGGGCGTAGGAGACGTCCGCGGAGTTGGGCGAGTCGTCCTCGGCCCGCCGCTTCGCCGCCTCGTCGGCGGACAGGGTCCGGTTGGCCTCCCCCGGCTCACCCGGCGCGATCACGGCGGGCCCCTTCACCGCGGCCGGCTTCGGCTGTGAACCGGAGTCGCAGCCCCCGCTGCCGAGCACGGCCACGACGGTCAGTCCGATCGCGGCGAGTGACGCGCGCGACGCACGGCGGAACAGCACAACGGCCTCCTGTGGCAGGCGAGTTGACGGGCACCTCGGGAGCGCTGGGACCTGTTTAGCAGGCTTCCGCGCGTTACCGATCAAAAACCTTCATGACAAGTACGTTGCCCTCTGTTGGTATGAGCATGGCGAAGACAATACTGCGGGGTGCGTATGCCGTTCCACGGGGAACGGACCTAGGGAGGAAACAGTGATCCTGTTGAACGACCCTCGAACACGGCGGAGACGCCTGGGAGTCGTGACGGCAGCGGCGGGCCTGCTGGCCGCTCTGCTCACGGCGGCCCCGGCGACCGCCACCCCCGACCCCGGGGACGCCCCGGCCGCGCGCACGGAGGTCTCCGAGGGCGCGCAGGCCCAGGCACGGAAGGCGATCACGAGCGGGGAGATACCCGGCCAGGACGAGATCGTCCACTCCGGCAACATCGAGCACCTCACGAACATCGCCAAGGACGCGCTGCCGGGCACCAATTCGGACCTCGCCTTCCAGGGCAAGTACGCGTTCGCGGGCAACTACGACGGCTTCCGCGTCTTCGACATCAGCAACCCGCGCTCCCCGAAGACGGTGGCCCAGGTGCTGTGCCCCGGCTCGCAGAACGACATCTCCGTCTCCGGTGACCTGCTGTTCCTGTCCACCGACTCCTCGCGCAGCGACGCCAGTTGCAACAGCACCACGCAGCCGGTGACCGAGAAGTCCTCGTGGGAGGGCATGAAGGTCTTCGACATCAGCGACAAGCGCAACCCGAAGTACGTCGCCGCCGTCGAGACCGCCTGCGGCTCGCACACCCACACGCTGGTGCCCGAGCGCAGGAACGTATACGTCTACGTCTCGTCGTACTCGCCGAACGCCGCCTACCCGGACTGCCAGCCGCCGCACGACGGGATCTCCGTCATCAAGGTGCCGCGCAACGCTCCCGAGAAGGCCGCGGTCGTCGGTTTCCCGGTGCTGTTCCCCGGTGAGGGGGCGGACGGCGGCGGCAACCCGGGCGGCCCGACCAACCCGGGTGTCAGCAAGACCACCGGCTGCCACGACATCACCACGCTGCCCTCGCTGGACCTGGCGGCGGGCGCCTGCATGGGCGACGGCATCCTCATGTCCATCAAGGACCCTGAGCACCCGAAGGTGATCGACCGGGTCCAGGACAACGTCAACTTCGCGTTCTGGCACTCGGCGACCTTCAACCAGAAGGCCAACAAGGTCGTGTTCACCGATGAGTTGGGCGGCGGCGGCGCGGCCACCTGCAACGAGGCGACCGGCCCGAACCGCGGGGCGGACGGCATCTACGACATCGTCGGCAAGGGCGACAAGCGCAAGCTGGTCTTCCGCAGCTACTTCAAGATCCCCCGGTACCAGGCCGACACCGAGAACTGCGTGGCCCACAACGGCTCGCTGATCCCGGTCAAGGGCAAGGACATCATGGTGCAGGCGTGGTACCAGGGCGGCGTCTCGGTCTGGGACTTCACCGACTCGTCCCGCCCGAAGGAGATCGGCTACTTCGAGCGCGGCCCGCTGTCCACCGCCAGCCTGGTGACCGGCGGTGCCTGGTCGGCGTACTACTACAACGGCTACATCTACTCGAACGACATCGCCAAGGGCTTCGACGTCCTGAAGATCAGCGACCGGCGCACGGACCCGGCGAAGCGGGTCCACCTGAGTGAGCTGAACACCCAGACGCAGCCGGACTACTTCGACTGACGTCCGGCCGCGGAGCGGCACCGGGACGACGGACCGGTCCGAGCGGCCGGCCGCGTCCACCCGTGTGCACGGGTGGACGCGGCCGGGGTCGCACGGGCGGGCGCGGGTGCGCCCCGGGAGCCGGTGCGGTGGTCCGGGGCCGGTTCAGCCCAGGTCCTCGCTGCCGACGAGGTCGAGGGCCGCGGCGAGCCGTTCGACGATCGCCTCGTCGCTCGCGGAGTCCTGGAGGGCGCTGTTGCGCAGCACGTTGCGCTGCATCTGCACGCCCGAGCAGATCGCGATGAGCAGCGCGGCGCGCACCACGGGGTCGTGGCCGGGGAGGGCACCCGCGAGTTCACGCTGGTAGTGGTGTTCGAGGTGTTCGCGCATGATCTCGACCGCGCGCTCGTTGCCCGAGGAGCGGATGGTCAGCAGGAGCCCCTTCGCGCTCTCCGACGAGTCGCTGAGCAGGGCCTTGGCCACCTCGCGGTTCTCGCCCGGGATCATCATCAGCGGATGGCGGTACACCTCCTCCACGACCTGCTCGAAGAGGGCTTCCTTCGATCCGTAGTAACGGGTGATGAGACGGGGGTCGACACCGGCTTCACGGGCGATGTCCCGTGTGCTGGCGCCGTCGTATCCGCTCTGGGAGAACGCGTCGATCGCGGAGGTGAGGATCGCGCGCCGCGTCGCCTCCGAGTCGCGGGCACGCCGCTGCGGGACGGCAGGCGCATCGTTGGTCATGCTCAGATCCTACCTGCCGGTCCGATAATGTCCCCAGATGCGGACATAGCCGCCCCCGGGAGTGGTCGCCGGGTCAGCCCCCCGGGGTCGACTCCCGGGTGACGAGCGACGTCGGCAGGACGGCGTGGGTGTCGGGGGACGTGTCGCCGGCCAGGCGGGCGAGCAGCATGCGCGCCGCCGTCTCGCCCATCTGCCGCATCGGCTGCCGGACCGTGGTGAGCGGCGGCCGGGTGAGGCGGGCCGCCGGGATGTCGTCGAAGCCGATCACGGCGACGTCCTCGGGAACGCGCCGCCCGGCCGCGCGCAGGGCGGACAGCACCCCGACGGCCGCGACGTCGTTGTGCGCGAAGACCGCGTCGAACTCCCTCCCCTCGGCGAGCAGTCGCCGTACGACGTCATGGGCGTGCGGCTCCGTGAAGTCGCTCTCGACGACCGCGTCGGGGGCGAGGGGGCGGCCCTGCGCGGCGTACCCGGCGCGGAACCCCTCGATGCGGTCGCGCACACAGCCGAAGCGCATGGGGCCGGCGAGGACGAGCGGCCGGAACCGGCCCACCGACAGCAGGTGGCGCGCGGCCTCCGCGCCGCCCTCGCGGTTGGTGGCGGTGACGTGGGGGAACTCCGGATGATGCGCCCGGTCGTCGATCAGCACGACGGGAAGTCCCCCGCGGTGCAGGGCCGTCAGCATGTCCAGGGTGTTCTCGGGTTCCACCACGAGCAGCCCGTCGAAGGCGCCGGCGGACACCTGGCTGGTGAACCGCGCGACCGATTCGGCACCCCGGTTGCAGGTGAACAGCAGCAGCCCGTACTCGGCCGCCTCCAGCGTGTCGACGACACCCTGCACAACCTCGCCCATCCATGGCCACGTCAGCGACGGGACGAGCATGCCGACCGTGCGGCTGCGCCCGCGGGCCAGTCCGACCGCGCCCGAACTCGGCACGTATCCCAGCCGGTCGATGACCTCGCGCACCCGTGTGGCGGTCGAACGGTCCACCTCGCCGCGGGTGTTGAGCACCCGGGAGACCGTCGTCTTGCTGACCCCGGCCGCTCTGGCCACGTCCGCGATGGTGATCCGCATCGCACCCTCCGCTGTACCGGGCCGACGTCCGGGCCCGCGCCGCGACCGCTCCCGGCGCGACGTCCGAGTGAAGCAGCGGCCCCTCGATCACGTCAACACCCTTCGTGACGGCCGGGTTCGAGTGCCCGATGGCTGGTTTTCCGTCAACTCTTGAAGTCTCGGGGGTCCTGGAACACGTCAATCACTACGAGAGGTATTGACGGCAACATGACACACCGCTTCACTCCGTGGAACAAGACCGGAACCGGTTCCGGAACCGCTTCCGGGAGCAGCCCCCCACCACTTCCCTAGGAGGAGTGCTGTGCTGAGAAGATCCCCCCGTCCGCCCGCGGACCGTCCCCGCAGGCGCCGCATCTGGACGACCGCACTGGCGGCGCTGGGTCTGGTGCTCGGCGCCCTGTACGCGGGCTCCGCGGCACCGGGCGCCGGGACCGACACCCGCATCGACGCCGCGCCCCAGGGCGCCCAGGTCGTCAAGGTCGCGGAGTTCCTGGCCGAGTGTCCCTACAGCCACCGCCTGCCCGACGACCCGATCGTCTTCCCCGGTCTGCCCGGCGCGTCCCACATGCACAGCTTCTTCGGCAGCCGGGTGACCAACGCGCACACCGACGTCACCGACCTGCTCGGCTCGTCGTCCACGTGCAGCCCGACCATCGACACCTCGTCGTACTGGGTGCCGACCCTGTACCGCAACGACCAGCCGGTCGAGCCCACCGGCACCACCTTCTACTACCTCGGGGAGGGCGTGCGCGACGACGTGATCCAGCGCATCAGGCCCTTCCCCCAGGGCCTGCGGATCGTGGCGGGCAACGCCAAGGCCACGGGGACCGGCGACCCCACGTCGATCGCCCGCTGGTCGTGTCTGCACCACGGGGAGGTCAACCCGTCCAAGGACTTCGTGAACTGCCCGGCCGACTCGATGCTGGAGTCGTACCTCGACTTCCCGCAGTGCTGGAACGGCAGGGACCTGGACTCCGCCGACCACAAGAGCCACATGTCCTACCCGGTGAACGGCGCGTGCCCGGCGAGCCACCCCGTGCCCGTGCCCAAGGTGCGCCAGGTGCTGCGCTACCCGGTCACGGGCGGCACGCAGGGCCTGCGGCTGGCGTCCGGACCCGGCTACACGATGCACGGTGACTTCTTCAACGCGTGGCCCGAGAACGAGCTGGCCCGCCGCGTCACCAACTGCATCAACGCCATCGTGAAGTGCGGCGCGGACGGCAACCCGTCCTGACCGTCCCCCTCGCGGTACCCCGGCACGGCCATCGATCCAAGGAGCGGGCATGGCAGTTCGTACCTCACCGTCGGCACGGCGGGCCACGGCCCTCCTCGTCACGGTCCTGCTGTGCGCGCCGGCCGTGTCGGGGTGCGCCGGATCAGCGCCACCGGCCCCGGTGGCGGCGCCGCACGCGTCGCACACCGCGGCGCACACCGGTGTCACGGCGAGCCCCGACGGCGGTCTGAACGCCACCGACATCGGCTGGATCCAGCTGATGATCGCCATGGACGACCAGGCCTGGCACATCCTCGAACTGGCCCCGCGGCACGGTGGCGACGCCCGGCTCAAGCGCTGGGCGGGCGGCCTGGCCGAGGGACGCCGGTCCGATCTCGCCGCCCTGCGGGGCCTGTTGGCCGACGCGGGGGTGCCCGACGACAACCCGCACGAGGGCCACGACATGCCCGGCATGGTCGACCGGCGGGAACTGCGGGACCTGGAGACCGCCCGCGGCGACCGCTTCGACGAACTGCTGCGGGCCGCGCTGCGCGAACACCTGGACCAGTCGGGCAGGATGGCGACGGCCGTACGGTCGGCGAACGCCGGCCACGAGGTGAAGCGACTCGCCCTCACGGTGGCCAGGACGTCGACCGACGCCCGACGCACCATGCCACCACCGGCCTGACCCCGCCCCACCCCCCACCGGTCGCGGAACCCCACCCACCCCGGCAACCGGTGGCCGTGTTCAGGTCCTGAAGTGTGGTGCCGGGAGGGGTCCCGACTTCCCCTCCCTCTCGGTCCGTCGGTGTGTCACTCGGCGTGGTGGGGCTCGCTCGTCCGGGTGAGCCATGTGTCGTAGGTCTCACCGCCCTCCTCGACCGGGCCGCTCGGCAGCAGCGCGCCCCCGGCGACCGCGCGCCCCACGGCGCCGGGGAGCCGGATCGGCAGGACCGGCCGGCGCAGGCCCCGCGCCCGCGCGAGCCCGCGGACCATGTCGACCATCTGGAGGTCCTCGGGTCCGGCCAGTTCGTGGATGCCCCGCAGCGGCTCCGCGAGGGCCAGCCGGACGAGCACCCGGGCGACGTCCGCGCCCGCCACCGGACGGCTGAGCATCCTGGGGGCGATCACCACCGGGCCGCCGCGTTCCAGCATCTGCGCGGCGAACTCGTGGAACTGCGTGGCCCGCAGCACGGTCCAGGGGACGCCGCCCGCCGCGACCGCCCGCTCCTGGGCCCGCTTGCCGTAGTAGTAGCCGAGGTCGACGGTGTCGCAGCCGACGATCGACAGCACCACGTGGTGTTTCACCCCGGCGTGTTCCTCCGCCCGCAGCAGGTTGGCCGTCGTCGTCTCGAAGAAGGCGACCGACTTGGCCCGACCGGTGGTCACGACGTTCGTCGCGTCGATCACGGCGCCCACCCCGTCCAGGGCCCCGTCGAGCCCCGCGCCCGTGGTCAGGTCCACCCCCGTGGAGCGGGCGACGACCCGCACCTCGTGGCCCGCTCCACGAAGGGCGTCGACCGTGAGCCTGCCCACCCAACCGGTTCCTCCCGCGACTGCGACGCGCATGTGCCTTCTCCGTCCTCGTGCCGTGCTCCGGTGCTTTCACCAGGTAGACGGGGCGGCCCCCCGGGGATGTGACATCACCGGGGACGCTCCCGGGTCGAGTACGGTGCATCGCGCATACTGCTCAGGCGACTGCGGACGCCCCGACGTGGATCAGTGGTGGATGTGACGACGGACAGCGAACTGGCCCGCGCGTACGACCGTGCGAGGCCCCGCCTGGTGCGCGTCGCCTACGCGGTGCTGGGCAGCCACGCCGAGGCCGAGGACGTCGTCGCGGACATGTGGCCGCGCCTGCTGGCCGCGCACGGCGGCGAACCGGTGCGCAACGTCGAGGCGTGGGCCGTCACCGCCGTGTCCCGGCACGCCCTCGACGTGCTGCGCTCCGCACGCCACCGCCGCGAGACCTATGTGGGCGTCTGGCTGCCCGAGCCGCTGCTCGCCGACGCCGCGACGGCGCCCGATCCCGCCGACCGGGTGGCGTTCCGCGAGACGGTGAGCTACGCCGTGCTCGTCGTGCTGGAGACCCTGACCCCGGCCGAGCGGACGGCCTGGGTGCTGCACGACGTCTTCGGCACCGACTTCAACGAGGTCGCCGTCGTCGTCGGCCGCAGCCCCGCCGCCGTGCGCCAGCTCGCGGCGCGGGCGCGCAAGCACATCGCGGCGCGCGTCCCCCGTACCGAGGTGGACACCGGCAGGCACCGGGCCGCCGTCGAGGCGTTCACGGCGGCCTCCCGGTCGGGCGACGTACGGGCGCTGCTCGCCGTCCTGGACCCCGATGTGACCCTGACCAGCGACGGTGGCGGTGTGGTGACCGCGGCCCGCAGGCCGGTGGAGGGCGCGGACCGGGTCGCCCGGTTCCTCGCGGGGGTCGCCGAGAAGCAGCCGGCCGGCACCACGCTCGTGCCGGTGCTGGTCAACGGGGAGCCGGGACTCACGGTGCTCGACGCGCGGGGCGCGACGGTCGCGGTGGTCTCCCTGACGATCGCGGACGGACGTGTCGTACGGGTCGACATGGTCCTCAACCCGCGGAAGCTGCCGGCCGGCCGCGACGAGTGACGGGCCCCGCCGACCGGGAGCGCGTGCGGTCGGGTGATGTCACACGGCGGGAGGCGACCCCGTCTACAGGGCATGAGTACTTTCGTACGACGGCTGATCCTGCTGCTCTTCGCCCTCTCCGGAGCCTTCGTCGGCTTCTGGGCCTACTTCGCCCCCGGGTCGTGGTACCGATCCTTCCCCGGCCTCGGTCTGCGCTGGCTCCCGGTCCTCGGTCCGTACAACGAGCACCTGGCCAAGGACGTGGGCGCGATGTACCTGGCGCTGACGGTGCTGAGCCTGGTCGCGGTGCGGCGGGCGGAGAACGCGCTGCTGGTGCAGGCGGCGGGGCTGGCCTGGCTGGTGTTCGGCGTGCCCCACCTCGTCTACCACCTCCAGCACCTCGACATGTACGGCACCCGCGACCAGGTGCTGAACGCCGTCTCGCTCTCGCTGTTCGTCGTGGGCGCCGTGGTGCTCCTGCTGCCCGGCGCCGCGCGGTCCGCGCCCCGGGGGACGACGAAGGCCGCGCCGCTCCCCCGGTGAGGGAACGGCGCGGCGGTCACGCCCCGCGAGGGGCCCGGACAGGTGCCGGACCCCTCGGTGCTCAGGAGGACCTGGGGACGTCGATCCGGTCGATGTCCGGGCCGTAGCCGGTCCCGCTGTCGAAGGTGACGGTGTTGGCACCGGCCTTCAGCGTCACCGGGACGTAGACGTCGCTCGTCGTGCCCCAGTCGCCGGTGGAGGGGAACTTGTGGCCGGTGGCGCCGCCGCCGTTGGCCGAGACGTCCAGCGAACGGGCGTCACCGCTGACGTAGGACACCTTGATCTGGTAGGTGCCGGGCTTGTCGACCACGACGTCGTTCACGGTGAGCTTGCCGCCGAGGTAGAGGTTGCCGACCTTCTTGCCGCCGGAGCAGGTGGAGCAGTCGGCGACGGAGGCGTTGCC
>NZ_JBEZXS010000062.1:0-38946 GCF_040638185.1 Streptomyces sp. NPDC026672 | reverse complement strand
GTCAACGGATCCGTCAGTTGCACGGGTTTTCTCACTGTCGTCTCAAAGTCCATCTCCGCACCTCCGCCGCGGGCTTCATGAGACGACCGTAGGCAACCGGCGGGGGAAAGTTCCACGAGATTCTACGAAGTTCTACGGCAGTCACCCGAGTGAGTCAATGGCCATCGAAATCAGGCTCCGGGCCTTGGCTCCCACAACGGCCAGAGCCGTCATTTCCTCGAAGGCCCTGGAATACATCTCGATCTCGCCGGGGGCTGTCACGGTGACTGCGGCTGTGAGGAGTTCGACGGATGCCTTGCTCTCGTCGAACAGGGTGAAGGTCTCCAGCGTCCACATGGGCCGCTCAGTGCCCGCGGGGATGACGCCGACGGACACCGATGGCAGTGCCATGACGGACAGCAGATAGCCGAGTTGTCCCGCCATGACGGCGGGATCTCCTACGACGTGGCGGAGGACGGATTCTTCCAGGACGAACGCGAAGCGGTGGGATCCGTCGCGGATGATGTGCGAACGGTCGACGCGTGCGGCTGCCGCATCGTCGACGTCTTCCGGCGTCCCGTGGAATCGCGCGATGTTCCCGAGCAGCGCTGCGGCGTACTCGTAGGTCTGGACGAAGCCGGGGATGACGCTGGAGCTGTAGACGCGGAACGTCCTCGTGCGCTCGTACAGCGGCACTCGTGAGTCCTGGAGGCGCCGGAGGCCCGTTCGCTGTACGCGCCGCCACTCGACGTACATGGAGTCGGCCGTACGGTTCGCGGCAATGAGATCCGGGATCTTGTCCTCTGCCTCACAGGCGGTACACCACGCCCGGATGTCGTCGTCGGACGGGGGCGTCGTGGCTCCCTGGATCCGGGAGACCTTCGACGGCTGCCACCCAGTGCGCGCAGCGACCTCCCTACCCGTCAGGCCGGCGTCACGCCGGATCTCTCGCAGCCGCTCTGCGATGGCGCGACGCGCCTCGTCAAGGGCAGCGGACGGGTAGGGAGGTCGTTGCATCGGTGTGGGTCGCTCAGATCCTGTAGTCAGCGTGCGGGAGTGCGCGGGACCATACCGCTTCAAACGCTTCGACGTGCCGCTTCACAACGTCGGGTGCGTCCTCCACGACGTCCTCGACGAACCGTCCGTCTCCGTCGAACAGGCTGAAGCGGATCAGCCGGCTGTCGAAGATCCACAGATCGTTTCCCGGGATCAGGAGGTCTGACGCCAGGCGCCGCGGGAGCCACCGGACGTCTTCGCCGGCTGCAAGGTTCTGCGGCGTGCACGAGTGCTCGTACCGGATGTATTCGCTTGCTGGCTCTGACACGACACGAGCGCGGCGCATGGCCACTCCGCGGCTCACTGCGTCCGACACAGCGTCGTGGAAGCTGTTCCACCACGAGGCCCGGTCGGCCAGGTCGTACCGGCGTCCGGCCCTCCATGCCGTGAAGTCCTCGTCCTCCTCAGCCACGCCGTAGACGTCCCGAGTCTCCAGGTGGACGGCGGACGACCGGCACCCGGCAAGCAGCTCAGCGAACGGCGTAACCGGCTGCTGCATCGAGTGCCTCCCTGATCTGCTCAGCCATGCGAATGGGCAGCCGGACGACTGCCTCCGTGTCGGGGATGGGGCCCGTCACGAGGCACTGCGCCCGCAGGGCCTCGTCCGCCTTCCACCCCTGGAACACGAACTCTTTCTTCTCCTCGTCAAGCCACACCGTCGGGCAGTGGTCGCCGTTGGTCTCGGGGTCCTTGCCGAACGAGCGTAGAGCCATGGTGACCTCCATAGTCACAGGATTGCGCAATGTTCTACGAGCTTCACGCCGACGGCGGCCCCTCGTCAAGGGCGCGTAGAACTGCGTGGGTTGTCCTGTAAACGACAAAGCCCCCGCCGGATCATCCGACGGGGGCTGCGATGTAACTAGACGCGTCCTTCTGCGCGGTCATAGGCGCGCAACATGCTGTGAAGCGTCCGCTCCGCCTCATCCGCGGGCATCGACCCGGACCAAGCTTGTTCCTGAAGGACGATGAACGCTGCGGCGACGAGCGCGCCCTTTGATGTTGCGGCGGGGGATGCTCCGCCCTCCGCCTCGTTCGCTGCTCGAAGGAGAGTGGCAGCGAGTTCGCGTGCCTGCGCGGGGGTGTGGTACGCCGACGTCGCAGGGGCGTAATCCCCCGCGTAGGCCGCTACCTGGATCTCTCCGTCTTCAACGGTAACGTCGGTCTCAGTGTCGCCCTTGCCCTTGATGGTTACGGGGGTCGGGATCATGGGTTCTCTCCTCACGGCGCCACGGGGCGCTTGACGTTGATGACCTTACGGGCTTCGTTCAGGTCGACGCGGATCAGCCGCGGGTTCTCCGGGGCCGGATACTTGCTGATCCTCGGGTTGTCGCCGTTGGCGGCGCCGCGGACCGTTTCGACGGCGACGCCCAGGACGTCAGCGGCCTCCCGGTAAGACACGAGGACGCGCGCAGGAGCGGCTTGCACGGGTTCCGGGTCCACTTCCTCCAGCGTCTCCTCCGCAGGCTCTACAGCGGCCTCCTGAGGCTCCTCCGTGTGTGCCTTTCGGCTGTGGACGAGGAGGCTTCCGCCGAAGAACGCGAGGACCGGCCAGCCGGCGACGGCAATGCGAAGCATCGTCGGGGGATTCTCCAGGTCCAGGACGCCGGCAGTCGCGATGTTGGCGCTCATTGAGGCAGCGAGGGACGTGTAGAACCACACGCGTGGCGCCCGCTTCGAACTGCTACCCGCTTCCCGCATCTGCTTCCAGGCCATGACGAGGAGGAGGTCCACGCTCACCGGATACGCCCACGCCTTCCATCCTCCCTGGCCGGCTGCCTCCGCGATGTCGTGAATGTGGGCGAAGGACAGGGCGGCAGCAATGACGGCCTGGATCAGGAGGGGGTCACGCAGGTTGGCTCTCATGGCTCCTCGTAAGTGTGTATGGGTGGTCGTAAGTGGTTGGTACGAGTGGAGCCCCTGTCTCCGCAATTGACAGGGGCTCCGTGGGGGGCGGTCAGCCGAACATGATGTCGGCTCCGAAGTGGCGCCTGGCGGCAACCATGCCGGAGGCCCGGTTGGGAATACCGCGCTTGAAGCGCTTCCCCTCGCAGGTGAGGAGGGACCACGTGCCGTCCTCCTCCTTGCCGATGTAGGCAATCTCAGTGATCGCGAAGTATTCGCGACGCTGCACGTCGACGATTGCACGGCGCTCCGCGTCGTAGACGGAAGCCGCCACGGTGCGGATGCCCCGCGCGAAGACGGTCCGCAGGAAGGAGACGGTGGTGAAGGGGTTGATCTCGGTGGTGGTGATGGCGGTCATTTCGTTCTCCTCCGTTAATGCCTTGCGGTGTGTCTTCAGCATGGCACAGTTATGTCGACCGACACAACCCCCATCGACCGACTTCCGTCAGTCGTTTGACGCTTCCACGATCAGGGCCACCATCCGCCCTCCCGGCAACGTCACCACGTGCCCACCACGGACCCTGGTCACCTGGTGACGTCGTCGGCCGGCCTGACGGAGGAAGTGGATCCTGGCGTCCTCGTCGACGAGGACCGGGCGCATGCCCTCGAATGTCAGACGGTACGTCACGAGGGCTCCGGGACAGTGCGGCTGACCGTGACGGGCCGGTTCTCGGGGATGAAGGCGTCGCCCCCGCCGGCGAACGGCACGTGCACGTTCCCGTCCCGCGTCGGCCACGCGTCCTTGGATGCCTGGCGCGTGTGCCCGTGCAGCTCGAAGACGTCGCCACGCAGGATGCCTCGGGCAGTGATGTTGAGTTCGGTGGTCATGACTCCTCCTGTGAATGACTTGCGTTACGGGAGAGGCCCCTGTCTCCGCAATTGACAGGGGCCTCAGGGGTCAGCACACGGTCAGTTGCTTTGCGGCCTCTTCGGTCGCGTAGTGACCCGGCTCGACTTCGACGAGGTACGCGGGGACCTTGTCCGTGAACTTGACCTTAGAAAACGGGGCGACCGACACACCCGGCGTACCGTGCGACGGGAAGGTCCCCCGCTCTGCCCGCCGGATGCTGTTGTTGACGTCCTTCACGTCCTCGTCCCGCATCGGGTACCACCGGGACCGGCTGAGCTGGTCAACCTTTCGGCGGAGGTTGGGGAGGTTCGCCTGTCGCATTTCGACGACAGCCGCCTTCACGGCCTTCGTGTGTGCGGCCTCCAACTGCTTGGTGGTGCGGACCTTGCCAACGAGTTCCGTGCGGATGACGCGCTCAACGCCCGCGACGCGGATAGTGGTCACGCGGTGTTCGATGGGGGTTGGCTCCCCCACGACCGGGGCGGCTTCCGAGCGCTTCTCCGCGCAGTAGTGGTGACCACACTCCCCGCCGATCTCCGTCGCGTGCCCCTCGTCGCACAGCTCGTAGGTACCGGGGGCGAACCACTCCGGGTTGCAACGGCCGCTCGCGGGACCGACAGAGTCCGCGAAATCAATGTCGCCACGAAGGGACCGAAGGGCCGCGTCCTCGTCACCCTGGAAGGGGCCCAGGTCGACACCGTTCACGAACTGACGCGTAGTGCCCCAGTTGCGGCCCTTGCCCGCGACGACCTTGATCTTCCGGCCCTTGTAGGTCTCGCGCTTCATGCCAACTCCTCCGTGAATGCCTTGCGGTATGTCTTCAGCATGGCACGGTTATGTCGACCGACACAACCCCTATCCGCAACCCTGCGTCAGTCGTTTGACGCTCTCCTAGATCCGGTGGAGAAGGCTGAACCCCGTCCCGTCCCCCTCGCACGTCTGTAGGACGAGGTCCGGGGAGCCGGCGAACGTCGGGATGGGGTGCTTCGTCTTCGGTGTCGTCGAGGGCTTGGCCACCTTGGCGGAGGGGGAAGGCGTCAGCGTCTCGCGCGGTCCCTCGCGATCTGTCCTCGTCGTCTCCCGGGGCTCCGGACGGTACGGCGACGGAGTGACGGGTGTAGGTGTCACGACGGGAGCCGTGACGACGTCCTTCAGGAGCGGGTACTCCGGAGCCTGCGCGTTGGGGGCGAAGACGAATCCGGCGGCTGCAACGGTGGCGAGCGCGGCCCCCACGACGACAGCGGACAGCGGGCGCCCGGTCTGGGCGAGGATCTCGGAGGGGCCACGCCCGTACTGCTGCACGAAGCGGATGTTGTCCAGAGCCGACAAGGTGAGGAGATAGTCCGCGGCCTCCCTACCCTCCAGGTACGTGACGCTGAGCGTCTCCTTCTCGGGGGTGTAGCGATAGCGCTCGAACTCCACGGTTCCCGAGTCGTCCCCCATGTGCCGGGTGCGGACACGCGTACCGTCGGACAGCTTGTAGATCATCACTTCTCCTCGTCGTCCGGCACCGGTCCGCTGGCGCGCTTCATGTCGGTGTGGAGCTGGGCAACGGCTGACTTCCGGTTCGTCGTCGACGTCGCGTGGAAGCGGTCGAAGGCGGCACGGACGGCCGCGTCGTTGGTGGTGCGTCGCATGGTCGACCTCACTTTGCGCGGACGGACGAGGCGAGCACGACGGTGCTGTACCGGTGAAGCTTGACCTTCTCCCCGCGGCCCAGCATCCGGGCGTAGGCGCCGTAGTCGTGGAGCGCCTCGGCGGGGTCGTCGAACTGCTCGACGGAGACCTTCCCGTCCGCTCCGACGTGCTCCACGATGTAGTGCTCTTCGAGCTGCATGACGTCCTCCGTGATTTGAGGTTCTTCGAGTGCCCCGCCGCGGATTCGAACCGCGCGCCCGGAGGTACTGGGGGTACCTGTGGTCGGGCGATGCCTACGCGGGGCGTTTCGGCTACGCGCAGCGCTTGCGGTAGACCATGTTCGAGGCGACTAGCTCCCGCCCCTGAGTACTGCGGACGTTGCGCTCGGCACCGAACCGGCGCTTCATCTCGCGCTGCATCCCCATGCCATACCGGTTCGTACGGAGGAACGTCCTCTTCATCGCCGCGACCTTCATATCTCCTCCTACGGCCTGCCTCCTCAGCGCGGGTAGGCCATGTCCCGCGGACGCCCCGGAGGGCGTTTCGGCTGTTAGATGCCTTGAAACCGGCGAAGGGGCTGCCCCGTCACGTCCGCGTGGAAGTACCAGTCACGGACTACAGCGAGGAGGTTTCGGTTGATCTGCTCGACCCGCTTGGGAGCGCCGCCACCGAAAGTGCGGGTGATGTGCTGCTGGAGTTCGAGCAGGCACGTTGCCCGTCGGGCGGGAAGTCCAATGCCCACGGCCAGCAAGAACCGGGAGGCGAGTTCGGGCGTCATCTCGGCGGTGTACTCGTTGGCGTCCATCTCGTCCCCTCCCCTGGGGCGCCCCCTTGCGGAGCGCCCCGTCAGTGCCTTGCGTGGGACCACTATGGCACAGTTATGTCGACCGACACAACCCCTGAGGTCGCGTCAGTCGTTTGACGCTACTCGCCGTTGAGGAACCGGGCGAGTGCGATGAGGTCCGCGGCCGTGTGTTCGGTGTCCTCCAGCATCCGGGAGGCTCGGACCAGGAGGAGGGCTCGGTAATCGTCGGCGTTGGCCGGCTCGTCCACCTTCTCCACTGCACCCGCCCACGTCAGGAACGCGCCGTTCTCGTCGGCGATCCGGTACGGGAGCAGGTCGTCCTCCGTGTCGATCTCCTCCAGGATTCCGGTTTTTCCGTTGTGTTCCCCCTGCTCCGGCCGGACGATGCGCACCCGGTCCCCGACCCTCAGCGGCTGCGGGGTGGCCGGCTCCGCCACCTCTCCCCCCTCGATCTCGTCAGCCAGGGCCAGGATGCCGCGGGCGAAGGTGCGGGCGGTGTCGACGCGGAGCGCCACACCCGCCTGTGTCTCTCCATCGCTGACCTCGTCGAGGTGGACGTAGTTGCCGACGACGTGTGCCTTGATGTGGTCACTTCGGACCCACCGGCACTGAGCGATGTACTCGGTCATGATCTCTCCTCTTAGTCGCGTCAGTCGTTTGACGGTGCTCTGTTTCAGAACGCTTCGACGGCGAACCCGTCGTACATCGGGTCGTCGCTCCGGGCCTCGACGGCGTACAGCACGTCGTCACCCCAGAGGGCTGCCTCATCGGGGCGGACGCCCTGAACGTCGTAGTCGTCGAGGGAAGGAAGTCGGGTCATGGTGCTGGCTCCTGTAGTTCGTGGATGATTCACGCGGCTACGTCGTGGGCGTCGGCCACCCTGCGGGCGCTGATGACGCCCTCCCGTCGCATCCCCGTCAGCCGGCCACGGCTGATCCCCAGGTCGGCGCAGGTCTGTGTGTCCTCCTGACGGGTCATCTGGACTCCGTAGAAGGCACGAAGCGCGAATGACTGACGCTGATTGATCTGCGTCAGGAGCCAACGGGCCAGGTCGCGTCGCTCGGTGGTGTCGGTGATCTCGGAGGAGGGATCGGCTAGGGTCTCGGCCAGCGTCAGCGACTCCCCCGCCCCGCCGTTGATCCCGTCAACAGGCGCCTCCAGGCTCTCCGTACCCGCCAGGGCCTCGATCACGGCCGTGAAGCGTTCACGCTCCATGCGCGACTTCACGTTCGGGCACGTGGACACGATCATCCACGCCCCTTCGACGTCGCCGTCAGCCTGCCAGAGGGCGCGGCGGACGCGGAGGACGGTGGTCGGGTCCGCGGACAGTGCCATCGTCGACCGGACGTTCTCCTCCTGGATCCGCCGGCGAGCAGCCTGGAACACGAAGGACGTCAGCTTGGCGGACGAGGCGGAGGAGTTGTAGTCGCGAACGTGCTGGATCAGGACCGCTCGTGCTTCCTGGAGGAGATCCTCCGCGTCCTCCCGGCTCGCTCCCGGGGCGACGGACCGGATCATGCCGGAGAACATGGGGTCGAACGATTGGACCACCTGCCACATGGCGTCGCTGTCGCCCGCCTGTGCGGCCGTGATCGTCTCGTCCGTAACCTCGACACGGGACATGGTGTTCTCCTCCGTGAGTGCTTGGCGTACTGGAGTAATGGGGCGCAGGAGCGTAGATGCTCGGTCCGCATTAAGTGACGTGGGTCACACAGTGATTCAGGTAAACGAAAGCCCCCGTCCCGCGTCGGAACGGGGGCTTGGTCCGCTAGTCGTTTGACGGACCTCAGACCGTCAGGTGCCGCACCGGAAGACCGAAGGTCTCCGCGATGACCACGTCAGCTACGGCCACGTGGCAGCGCTCCCACCCTGCCAGGCAGTAGAGCAGGGTCGCGGTAGCCCAGTACTGCTCCGCCGCGTAGGAGGGAAGCCCTCCCATGACGCCTGCCATCTCCGCCAAGTGCCCGACTTCGTCATCAGTGCTTTGCGGCCCCGTTATGATGATCAACTAGTCCCCCATTGGACGTGGGAGGCACGTCCTCCCCTTCCCACCGGGAGAGCGCACGATCCATGGATGCGGCGACACCCGCTGTTGCGGCTACTGCGTAGGCCAACCAGTGGGCGCCTGTCTTCAGTTCTTCTTGAAGATCACAACGGCGCTCGTCGATCGCCGTCGCTTCGGTCGGGCGGGAGGGTCCGTGCGATGCCTGCCGGCCTCCGTCCGCATCCACTCCGGGCCGTCGGCGACCCGGCATGGTTACTGCGTCGTCGTAGACGGTCACGAACTGTCGTATCTCCCCCGCGTGGTGCTCAAGCTGGTGCAGGAGATCGATCATTCGGTGTCCGTCTGCAACGTGATCTGGACTGTAGGTCACCAAACCTCCACAGGCAATTGCCGTGCGGCCGGAACGGATCCACGGTCCGGCCCACTTTGTACTGCTTTGACCGGTTCATCGTTACGGGCAGTTCGACCCTGTTATGTCGGTCGACCAACCTCACCAGCGCTTATGTCGGCCGACACATGAGATCGTCCATCACATCTCCGTTATGAACTCGTTACATTGTGATCATCGTGTGGAGGTGTTCGGATAGCCGTCGTGTACCTCTGCGTGTCCCTCCCGTTGTCCACCGTGAGGCTTTCACCTGTGCTTTCAGACACGAAGTCGAAGACGTCCCGATCCGACTTCGTCCGGTTGCAAAGAGCGCACGCCGGTACGAGGTTGGACCACTCGTGAAGGCCACCTTTCGCAAGCGGACGAACATGGTCCACCTCTGCTACAACCATTGCCGCGAACGAGGCGTCACAGTAAGCACAGGACCACTCCTCCAGCTCCTCCCACCGTCGCAGAACGTCACGGCGGGAGGGGTGAAGAGGAGGTTCCGGGGGGCGCAGAGAGGGCGTGATGAGCATGGGACGGGCCACGGACCGGACGTCGGACGGACGATATCCCGCCATCGGTCGGCCAACTGGGGTCGTACGTCCCGCCCTTGGAGGCGCGAGACGTACGGGGGTCACGCTGCCACCAACTGACCCGAGTACCACTCGTCGTGCGTGGCCCGGTCGTCCTCCGGGAGATACAGGCTGCCCCAGCTACGGCCGCCCACCTCGGGATCGGATTCGATGGGGACCCCGAACAGGTCGAACGTCATGCACTTTCCGATCTCTCGTGCGATCTCCTCTGCGTCCCTCTCCGGACCCGACGCGATGACCTCGTCATGGACCGGAAGGCGCAGGTACGGGAGGAGGCCGGCTTGCTCCATGTTGATCAGCGACTGACCGAGGCAGTCACGCGCAGCCGACTGGACTTGGTAATTGGTCACCGCGTACGTCCGGTCCCGGTCCAGCGGGAGCCGTCGTCCGGTCACCGACGTCGTCACCATGCCGTTGGCGAAGGCTTCACGCTGCCACCGGTTCGCCGCCCGTCGCACCTCCGGGTAAGTCCGGTGGTATGCCGCGACGGCCCGCTTGACCTCCTCCATGGGGGCGCCGGTCTGCCGCTGGATCGTCGTCGCGCCGCCTCCGTAGACGACCCCGAAGCCGATGGCCTTCGAGATCTTGCGGTGCTTCGGCGTGAAGTCGGGGCCGAAGACCAACTCCGCGGTGAAGGAGTGGAGGTCGCGTCCGGCGCTGATGGCCTCCTTCATCCGCTTCACGCCGGCCAGGGCTGCCAGGACACGGAGCTCCACGGCCTGGAAGTCGACACTGATGATCCGGTGGCCAGGCTCCGCGAGGAAACACCGCCGGATCTTCCAGTCGCCCGACGGAAGCGTCTGCACCGCAGGGTTCGTGACGGACATGCGCCCCGTCCGAGCCTGCATGGTGCGGATACCCGGGTGGATCCGGCCCGACCGGTCCACCGTCGACAGGAAGTTGTCCGCGTAGGCGGAGCGCCACTTCGCCGCCCTCTTCGCCTTGATGACGGCAACGGCGAGCGGGTTGGGGGTGCGGACGTGGAGACGGTTGCCGTACAGATCCATGTCCGCGAGGGCGGACAGGACGCTCTTGTCTGCCTTGACCGCACCGCCGGCCGTGCGCTCCGTCAGCGACTCACCCGTTCCGATGAGTGCTTCCGCAATCTGCGCCGGAGACCCGATCTTCTCGACGCCGTAGGAGCGGACGATGGCTGCGTTCTCTCCCTCCTCCTCCCGCAACTCGTCGGCCAGGCGCCGGGTGTAATCCTGGTCCAGGAGGAGGCCGCGGATCTGCATGTGCCCGCAGATCCGGGCAACCTCGTGCTCGTAGTCGACGAGACGCTGAGGGACGCCGAAGCGACGGAGTTCCGCCTCCAGCTTGGGCCGGAGCCGAGCGGTCAGGATGACGTCTCCGCCTGCGTAGCTCTGATAGATCGGGTGCCACAGGTCGATGCGGCTGAAGCCCACGGCCTTCGTCAGCCCCAGCGACCGGAACACGGCCGTCAAGTCGCCCTGCGTGTCCGCGGCCGTCGGGTCCGTGTAGTGGTCACTGAGCGGCTTCAAGGCGGACCCGATGCCGCCTTCCTGAACGGACCGGGGGTCGACAAGCTTCGACAGGAGCATGGTGTCGACGGCGTTCCGGCACAGCTCGTCGTAGTCCATGCCGAGGTAGGCATGGAGCGCCGGACCATCGAACCCGTGGTAGTTGTGGCCGGTCACTCCGACGCCCGATATCAGGATCCGGAGCGCCGTGCGGGCCGCTTCTTTGAACGGCTCCCCCAGCTCTACCGGGATGTTCCACGCCTCGTCCTGGTTGCCGAACTGAATCAGCCGGGCGTACTCCGGGTCACCACTCAGGATCTCCAGGCCATGCGTCTCGGTGTCGACGGCGACTGGCTCCGTCTGCCGGGACACCCACGCGATGAACTCAGACAGTTCCTCTGGGCGTTCCGGGACGAAGACGGGGAACTCACGGCCCAATAGGGGGAAGGTGTAGTGCTTCACGCTGCCTCCTTCTGCTGTCCGAAGATGTCTGCACCGTCACCTGGCTCGTCGGCTGGCTCCTGCTCTGCCGCGTTGTCCGCCTGGATCTCCTCGTCCGTCTTCAGGCGCAGGCCGTTGAAGCCCCACCGCCCCGACTTCTTCGACTTGGGAAACTTGCGCGACTCCAGCTCGACGCCAAGACTCCAGCCGGAGAGCACTTCCTTGCGGCTCAGGCCGGCGTCCTCCGCCCACTCCGCGTAGGCACGGCGAATGGCCATCGGAGCAACCCGGGCATCGTCCTCACGGACGCAGCGGGCCGTAAGGAACTCCTGGAGCCGGTCCTCCGACTCCCGGTAGTCCTGCGTCGCTGCCTGGACAGAGGCAGGCTCCTCCAGGCCGTGGGCGTACCACTCCTGTGCGCCGCGAACGGCCCACGCGAGGATGCCCTCTGCCTCGTCCCGCAGCTTGGCGGGGAGCGAGGTGTCCGCCTTCGAGCCACGGAACGTCGCCTCGAAGGGGACGAGCTTCACCCGTCGCCAGATGCCGAGATCCTGCGACAGGATGGCGGGCTTGTAGTTGCCGGCGACGAGCAACAGGAACGATGGGACGTAGGTGAACGGGTTCTGATTGAGGAACCGAGCGGTCACCGGATCCCCGCCCGTGAGCTGCTTGACGAGAGCCTCCGCAAGACGGGAGTACTTCTCCGTCTCCGACGCCGTCACGAGCCGCGCCCCGCGGAGGGAGGCAAGTTCAGGCGACGCCTGACCGACGGCCGTGCGCTGCTCGAAGGTGCTGAACTCCGTCGACTTCGTGATGCCGCGGAAGACGTACAGCACGGCGTCGAGGAACGCCGACTTACCGTTTGCTCCGCCCCCGTGGAGGAACGCGAAGCACTGCTCCGACGTTGACCCCGTGATGCCGTAGCCCACGAGCCGCTGCATGTAGGTCGGGAGCTCCGGATGGTGCGGGAAGATCTCCGTCAGGAACTGCGCCCACCGTTCCGCCTGTGCCTCCGGCCGGTACGCGACGTCAAGCCGCTTGGTGATCATGTCTGCCGGCGTGTGCGGGTGCAGCTCCCCCGTCTTCAGGTTCACCGTCCCGTTCGCCACCGTCAGCAGCTCCGGACGCGCGTCGAACTCATCGGCCAGCGACGGGACACCGGGGACGGAGGGGAGCTCCTTCAGGATGCCGTCGATGTGCCGGTTGGTGAGGGCCTTGAGCGCAAGCTTCCGCTCGAAGTCGGACCCGTCGGCGATCATCTCCGCGCCCATGCGGTGCAGTGCCTCGCGCACCGTGTTCTCGCCCGGCACCCACACGGTCCCGTCCCAGACGAGGAACCCCAGCCCGCGGGCATGCCGCACTCCCCCGCCGGCCTGACGCATGTAGTCGCGGAGGCGTACGGCCAGGCCAACGTCAGTCGCGTCAAACATTTCACGTGCGGAGGCAGACATCGTCTGAAGGGCAGCGTCCGTATCCCGGACATCGACGTCGGTGGAGGGCTCCGGCTTCGGCGCAGGTGCCTCCAGCTCAACGACAGACGCCGCACGGACGGCGCGGTGAAGCTCCGCAGGGAAACTCTCCGGCGTCCGCTCCCGCCAGGCCGTGAGATCCTCCCCCGAGTTCGGGAACGGGAGCTGACGAGGCGGATTGCCGTCCTTGACGAGGGCTTCCGCCAGGGGGCCGATGCCTCGTCCGCCGGCGTCGTCGGGATCGAAGGCGAGAACCACGTCACGGCCGCGGAGGTGCTCGACTAGCTCCGCCACGAGGGCCGCGTTCCGGGCCAGTCCTGCGCCACGGATGATGAGTGCGTCATAGCCGACGCCCACCGACGTCAGACCGTCCCCAGGGCCCTCCGTCACAAGGATCGTGTCATAGCCGGCGCCGCCCTGGAGGACGCCGTACTTCGCCCACGTCCGGCCGTCGACGTTGGTCAGGGAGACCCACCGTGCGGGGCACTTGCCGGACAGGTCACGGCCCTGGAGGCCGCGGATGACGCCGTCGAAGCCGGCGAGGGGTACGGTCAGGCGCGGGTACCGGGTGAAGGACCGGGAGAGCCACGGCTTCGGCTGTTCAGCCTGTGTCGAGAAGCCCACACAGAGATCAGCGCACTGCTCCGGCGTGAGTCCGAACCGATCGTAGGCGTACTGACGCGCGTGTTCGAAGAACTCCGGGGGCTCGGACTCTGTGTCCTGGAGGGCCCCCGCCCACCGGTCGACGGCCACACGCAGGCCAGCGATCTCCGCGACGCCCACGGCCTCCGGCGCCTTGGCGCTGATGGTGCTTGTCCCCAGGTCGTTGACGACGTCGAAGAGGTCCGCCTCCCGGAGACCCATCTTCTTCAGGACGTCGTCCTTCGCGCACCCGGTACGGCAGACGAGGAGGAGCTTCCCGTCGTCCTTCAGCGTTAGCTTCAGTGACGGGTGCCTCCGGTCCTTGTGCGCGGGGCAGAGCGCAAGGTGCCCGTCGTGATCCTCCTCTACGCCGTCGAGCCGCCCCAGGATCTCGGACAGTCGCAAGGTCTCTCCCCTCTCCAGTTGTCATGCCGAAAGGGGCGCCCCGAAGGACGCCCCTTGTGTGAGTGCTTTGTGTTGCTAGTCGGCGAACAAGTCATCCCACGCGTCGCGTGGAGCCTCCAGGTACTCAACGGCCTCCGGGGACAGCGTGCTTTGCCCGGGGAACATCCGGAAGAGTCGCAGCCGTCCACGGCCCCGGTCGTACGCGATGGCCTGACGGACTCCCTTCTTCGTCGAGTGCCCCTTCCACTCCTCACGACGCCAGGGGGAGTAGCTGATGTACGGGTCCATGTGTCCTCCGTGAGTCGTCTTGTGCTACTCGTCCGGGTCGTAGTCCTCGTACGTGACGGAGACCTCGGATCCGTACGTGTCGTACCGCCACTCGTGCTTGTCGCCGTACAGCAGCGCCGTGCCGATCCAGTGGCCCACCTCGTTCGGCGTCATCTCCCCGCCCTCGTACGCGTCGCCGTCGGGGGAGACGACGAGCGTTCCCGTGAACTCGATGACTGCCTTCTTCACGCTGCCTCCTCTTCCTCCTGCGGTTGGTGCTTCGCCAGGTGGTAAGACCATGCCTTTGGTGCGTTCATCTCTAGCAGCACTTCGGCGTCCCGGAGCCGGTTCAGGAGGCGGACGTCAGTCCGCAAGTCGCGCACAACGTATCCGTCAGCGACGCCCTTCATGCGCCGCTTGACGACCGCGCACCCGAACGGCTGGCCGGCGTGGATGGCCTCGCGATTGGCTTGCGCGATGTAGTCGGCGAGCGTGATGGTCTTCTCGGCCTTCGCCTCCAGCGCGTGGAGGTAGTAGCCGTCGATGTCGCCGATGTCGCGGGCGCCCATCTGCACGTTCCGATGGACGCCCGGATTGTGTTGCTCCCGCAGGTAGCCGACGATGGCCGACTCCCACGCGGTTCCCTTCTGCTTACTGGGATGGCTCGATGTTCTCACCTCTCCTCACCCACACTTCGACGAGGTCTGCCCCGCCCTCCGATTCGACGACCACTGGTTCGGACTCGACTGTCCATGTCCGCCCCTGGTACGTCAGCACGTCTGCCCTGCTCTGAGCCGGGATCTTGTCCGCCACCGTCCGAACCCCTTCCCTCGATACCCGTGTAATCGTACGCCCGTTCGATATCTGCGGGTGATCTACTGACCAAAAGTCAACGAGAAGGGACGGTTTCCGGACACGGGAGCACACAGAGTCTTCACGCCGCGACGAGAAAACCTCCACCGCCTCCGCCGGCGTCGACGAGGCTCAGGCCACACGGGGCACCGAACTCACCGGACTCGATGACGCCGTCACCGTCGAAGGACCGGAGCGTCTTGACCCGCTCCTGTGCGTCGACCTCTTCGGCGTACGGGCCCCAGATCTTGCCCTCCGGGTATCGGAAGGCACTCACGGTCTGGACTACTCGGAACACGGGGTCTCCTCCTCGGGACGTTCCAGGGACAGCCACACCAGGGCGAAGACGAACATGCCCAGTGCGACGAAGGACGGGATGAGCGTGAGGGAGATCAGAAGTTGGGTCATGGGCTGTCCCTCCAGGGCAGTTCGTCCGACGACGTGCCTTCCTCAACTCGGTAGATCAGCTCCCACCCGTCGGCAGTGCGCTCGTAGATCTCGCCCCCTCGGGCCCCACCCCAGGTGTGGTAGGCCACGGCAAGCTTCGCCAGGCCGATGCCGGCGTGGTACTTCACCTCAGGCCGCCGGTCCGGAATGATCGTCGCGAACGGAGCTGCCTGGAGCTTCCCGCGGTACGGCGCGCACTGCGCCTCCATGGTCCTGCCTTCGCCCATGAGCCTCACCCTTCCTCCGTTTCCCTCATCAGCTCCGGCGTGATCCAGTAGGCATACACGCTTCGGGGCTTGTCGAAGACGACTGGCTCCGTGTCCGGGGTGGCGCGGACGATGACGGTGTTGGGTTCGCGGACAGTGGTCACTCGACGACCTCCCACGTCGTGTGCGCTTTCTGGACCCGCGCGCCGACGATGCCGGTACGGAACTCCCCGTCGTACCCCTTCGCGTTCGCAGTCAGTTGCCCGCGGGCTGCTGCGAGGGTGCGGTAGGGCCCGTAGTAGACGTGGAACATGCCGCCCGTCTTGACGAGCCACGGCTCACCGGGAAGGAATCGTTTCGGATTCAGCTCTGTGGTCTCACGGTCCACCTCTACGCGGTAGATCTCCGCGTCGTCGGCCGCCATGGATCGAGACATCAGCCACCCCACGTCTTCGTGCCAGCGTCGCGCTCATCGAACGGTTCCCACGCGAGTGACGATCGCTCGACGTAAACACGGACAACACGTTCGGTCTTGATGCGTGGTTGCCCGGCGTACCCTCCGGAGAATGCCGTGTCACGTACCCTCGCGTCCCGGCTTGCCTGACGCCTGGCGTTCTCCGCGGATTGATACGGTCCGTGGACGTCGGTACGGACCTCGTCGTACCACTCGTCGAGGTACTTCGGAACATCGTGGTTGTCCCGCCAGTGATAGGCGGGATTCGGCTTCCGCATCTGGTACTCCACGACAGAGCGCCACTGTTCCATGTCGTTCAGTGCGCCGTTCGTCGCCATCAGCCGATCTCCCCCGCCACGTGCGCAGGCACGGTACCGTCTGCCTTGCGGAGGATGAGGGCCATGGATCCGATAGCGGAGCGCTTCTGGCTGAAGTACGAGCGTCCAGACTGACCGTGCTCGACGGTCATCATCAGGCGCCCACTCTCCGCGGCGTAAACGGTTCCGATCTTAGCCCAGCCGCCGGACGTCGAGGCCGACATGATGCGGTCACCTGGTTCGATGGTGACGCCGAATGAGTCCTTCACTAGCTCTCCTCTCGTCTCATCACAACCACCTGCGCGCCCCGCGCGAGCGCGACGCCGGCAGCCTCCCAGTACTTCGGGAAGTCCTTCCGGCTCGTCGCGACGGGGCGTATGTAGATCAGGTCATTGGGGCCGGCGTCACGGACGTCGCCAAGGGCGGGAGCGGACGCGTCGTCGATGACGTGGAACGCACCGCTCACTCGTCGTCGCCGGGAAGGACACGAAGGATCTCGCGTGCCTCCTCGTCGTCGTGGTCGAACCAGTCCGTGTTGGCGCTCACGGAATACCGCAGCGCCTGACGGATGATCGACACCTCTCGCCCACTGAGCTCCACCGTGACCCCACTGGGGCTGATCACCTTCGCCATGTGCTCTCTCCTTTCGACGGGTCTTCCTACGCCGAAAGCCCCCGGGACCGAAGTCACCGGGGGCTGAGGTTGAGTTAGTCGTTCACGCGGGTCAGGGGGCCGTATGCGTCGGCGATGGACGCGATGGTGTCCCAGAGGTTATTCGGGTTGTGCATGTAGATGTTAGGCACTCCACCGCGAAGACGGCCGCTGAACTTCCACACGTCGCCCTCGTTGTCGCGGTACTTAGCCGACAGGTCGTAGACGATGCCGTCGTGCACGTAGGTGTTCCCGGCGAAGCGCTCCACCGTGCCTGACTGGAACCACCACTCGTCCATCCGGGCACCCGGAGCGGCATGGGCGACGGGGTTTCCGTACGCGTCGATCTCCTTAACCACCAGGAGATCACCTTCCTCCACGTCCGCGCCCGCCAGGCCGGCGGTCGGGATGCGGATGACGTCGCCCGGCTTCAGGGCCTCGTCCGCGTCGGGGGTCGATTCAGCGAGCGTGAGACTGCCCGCGTTGATCGAGTAATCGGTGCCCCTCGCGTCCTCAATGGCGTACCACTCGTACACCGGGCCGAAGAACGGGCCGCCCTTGACGGTGTACTCCGTGCCGTGGCCGCGGACCTTGTCGCCCACGCTGAACTTCCCGTTGAGCGTCATGTCCTCCGAATCGACGAAGCGGTGCTCTCCGTCCTCCCGCTTCATCAGGTAGTTGTCCATCGATCCGTCACGCAGGTATGGACCGTACGCGATCTCACCCGCACCCCAGCTCCGGTGCTTCACCTTGTCGCCAGTCTTGAACGCCATGCTCTCTCCTCCGTGAATGGTTCGTGCGGAGGCCCCCGGATCGTCGGTGTCCGGGGGCCGTTGGGCGGGGTGGTCAGTCCGTGACGCGGGTGAGGGGGGCGTACCGGTCTACGACGTATTCCAGGGTGTGGCTGTCCTGGTCAGGCTGGTTACCGTAGTACCGGGCACGTGCGATGCCGTCGACGAGAGCCAGGCGGACGATGTCGCCGTCCTTGTCTCGGTACTTCGCGGAGAGGTCGTACGTCACGCCGTCGTAGGTGTAGGTGCCGGTGTCCACGCCGGAGACGGGATCGACCTCAGCAACGAGGATCTGCGCGTCGGCGTTGTCCATCCGCACCTCGTACCGGTGGATGTCGCCCTGCGCTTCCCGCCAGGTCCGGGACGTCGACGTGACGACGCCCGTCTTGCCGTGGAACTCTGCGGCCCACCGCGCACGGACCACCCGGACCCGGTCGCCCACCTTGACGGTCCCTGCGGCCTTCGCCATCACGTGCTCCATGGCCGTGAAGGTACGCGGGCTGTCCGGGTCGGTTGGCTCGTCGACGAGCTTGACGACATAGGTGTCCCGGTCGTCGAAGGGGCCATACTCGACGGTTGCCTTCGCACCCGGACGCGTCGCCAGGGTGACCACGTCGCCGACGGAGAACTTGGGAGTCTCGGGGATGGCGGAGAGGTCGCGCTCCTTCTGCAACTTCTCCGTCCCGCCGATCCGGACGACATAGGCCCTGTACATTCCGAAGGTGCTGCTGAACGGGCCGTAGGTGACCTCGCCGTCCACCACGTCATTGACGCGGACCTTCTGCCCTACCTTGAACGTCTCCGTCACTTGCTCTCCCCCTTCGTGTCGCCGATGACGACCATGCGGTCCGCGGCCACGGTCTGGACCGCGAGCGTCTTGCGGCCGATGAAGCCGGAGTCCCGGCCGGTCGGCTTGACCTTGACCAGCGGCACGACGATGCCGGCGCTCTTGTTGCTCTCCAGCTCCAGGACGACGGCTTCCGACAGCCGGACGACGTTGCCCTGACGGGAGGCGTAGGACACGACCACCCCGGGGCGGATCTCCGCGCCCGTGTAGTCGGTCAGTCGGGCCTTGCCCATGTCAGCTCTCCTCGGAGTAATCGTCGAAGATGGTGACCCCACGCAGGAGACGCGCCGGGTGTCCCGGTCCGGCCGGGTAGTACGTCCGGACTCCGGCGTCAACGAGGACTTCCAGCACGCCCTCCGAGTGGGTTCGCGGACTGCTCTCTCGGTCACCGCCGACCTGCGCCAAGACCGCGACAAGCGCCTCCGCCTCGTCGACAGTGAGCTTCAGGGTGAAGCCCGCTTCCTTCACCACTCGTTCGGCGGTGGTCTTCTCAGCGTGTGCCACTACTGCTCTCCTCTGTGTCCGTGAGTGCCTTCTGCAACGACTCCCGCAGGAAGCCGAACGCGTGGTGTGCTTGCTGAGGACAGACCCCGTTGCCGATACGGCCGATCTGCTCCTCACGTGTGAGATCCGGGACGTCAGTCACCCACCCGTCGGGCAGGCCCATCATCCATTCGGCGAACTTCGGGGCAAGTTTCAGACCGCCCCGGGGACCGCGCATCAGCGGTACCGGAGCCTGTCGGCCCATGAATATTTCCCACCGGTAGACGGCCGTGGCGAACTCTCCCCACCACTCCGCCGGCGAGTGCGGCCCGTCGTCCGCCACGGTGTCCGGGTCGACGTTGAGGAGGAACACCACCTCGTCTTCCAGCGTCGGACCGTGGCCTCCGGCCTTGCGCTTGTCGGGGTGCTGCGCGCTGCCGTTGTTCGCGAGGTTGGCCGTAGGCGTCTTGAACAGCTTCTCCGCCTTCTCCCGGGGGAAGAGACGGGCGAGTGCCGTCACAAGGTCATCTCCTCCGGCACCTTCCCGGCCCCGCTTCGCGAAGTCTGGCCCGCGGGTGGCGTCAGCTACCGTCGGCGTCGGAAGGTGTGGCGTAGCAGAACCACCGGTCTCGATGGTGCGGAGCTCCGATGTCGCTAGCTCGAAGAGAGAGCCACGAAGCGCTGTACCCGATCTCGTGAAGCGAACGGAGCACGTGGCCTTGTCCCCGATTTCGGAGTGCTCCCACGTTCTCCAGGAAGACGTGTCGGGGTCGAAGAACCCGTATCCCGTCGGCGATGTTGAACCAGATGCCGCTTCGCTCACCCTTGATTCCCTCCCGCCGACCGGCGTTGCTGATGTCCTGGCAGGGGAACCCCGCCGTGATGGTGTCAATCCCCTCGTCCATCAGCGCGCCCCAGTTCTGATAACGGACGTCGCCGATGTTGGGGGCGTCGGGGAACCGGTGCGCCATGACCTTGCAGGCCGCTCCGTGGACTTCCGCGACGACGGTGACCTTGTCGCCCGTCAGGGCCTCAACCGCGATCCCAAGTCCGCCGTATCCGGCGCAGAGTTCCAGGATCGGCATGGGGCATCTCTCTCCTCAGTGTGCGTAGAATCGTGAAAGACGCCCGCTCCTCCCTGCCGCAATCGGGGAGGAGCGGGCGCAGTGCGTTGCTCAGCTAGCGCGAGTGACTCACGCAGCGTCGGCTAGGTCGACGACGCCCTCCGCGGCTCCGAAGACCTTGATGACCGGCTTGTTGTAGCTGACGGTCTGGCCGGCGCGGGGACCCTTCTTCGGCACGTAGCTGACATTCTCGATGGTCAGCGACGCCCGGACCGGGACGCCCTCTTCGCCGTTCTCCTCGTCGCCGGAGTTGCCGTACTTGTCCAGGTCGGCGAAGAGGGGAGCCAGGGCCTCGACGAGCTTCCAGGAGCCGGAGTTGAAGCGGAACTTGCCCAGTTCCGGGGCGTCCGCGAGGCGGAACTCCACGTCGATGGACGGCTTCGGCCCGCGGCCCTGCGTCGCCTTGAGCTTCCGCTCGGCGATCAGCGACGGGCAACGGCACGACTCGCCCTTGTCCTCGTCGGGGCTGAGGAACTTGAACCCGTCGCAGTGGTGGACCATGCCGGTGCCGGGGATGAACTGCTTGAACGAGGCGTCGACGCCGTCCGGCTCGATGACGATGTTGACCGTCTTCGCGTCGGTCAGAACCTGGAGGTTGTCCTCCTTGTCCGTCTCCCACGACTCCGGCTCACCGCCGAAGAGGGACGCGATCTTGTCGGCAACGGTGGGGTCACCGGTGGTCACGCGCCACTCGTTGAGCGCCTCCGGCGTGTCCTTGCCGCCCAGGTTGACCAGGCGCCCGGAGCGGAAGCGGCCGACGATGTCACTGTCGAAGGAAGCGTGCTCCTTCGGAGCGGCGTCGGGGTCGGCGTCCCAGATGTTGGCGAGGTTGTTTGCCATATGTGAGTGCCTTTCGTTGGAGGCAGTGTGCGTGTCGTGTGCGGCCGTGTTGCTCGGCCTTACACATGAGTTATGGGGCGCGACGAGCTAGATGCTCGGGTTGGTTCGTCAGTCGTTTGACGCGGCTTCGTCGTCGAGATCCCCGCGGATTGCCCGCCGCTCCGACCGAGTTCGGAAGACCCGGCCCTCACGCTCCGCCTCCTCCAGCTCGTACACGGAGCTGTAGATGGGGCGGAGGTGGGACTCCAGGAGATCCCTCGGGGTGGCGGCGTCCATGGTCCAGTCACGGACGACGCTGACATCGGCCGCGAAGGCACGGAGCCTGCGCAGCTCGTCCATGCGCTTCTTCTGGAGTGGCCGGAGCTCCGCCAGGAACGACGCCTGACGCGCCCGCTCCCGGTCCAGAGCCTCCATGCCGAAGTTGGCTTCGTCCGCCGCACGCCGGCGGGCGGAGAGCCAGGCGTGACGGTATCGGTCGCGCTCCTGCCGACGTTCGACGAGCATCTTCCAGAGCTGACGCGCGAAGTCGTCAGCCCCGCGGATGGTCTCCCAGAGCTGATCCATCTCCCACAGAGACCGCACCCACACGCCGTAGTTGCGGGCGGCTCGACGCCGGGCGGACTTCCATGCGGACTCGAAGCGGCGCGCTCGATGCATCCACGCCATACCGACGACTTCAAGGTCTGCGAAATCTCGACTCAGACGCTCTACCTCCGCCCGCGCCTCCGCCACGTCGGCGTGCATCCCAGTACACATGCCGTCGACGTCCGCCCCTAGCTCGTCCTCCAGGTCGACGATGCGCTCCGCCAGGGCCCACGCGCTTTGGTGGTAGTACTCCTCGATGCGTTCGTCGCGTGTCCGCTCGTCAGCCATGCGCCAACCTCCACATCTCACGATCCGTCGATGTCACACGCTTCGGGTGCAGCAGCTTCCACAGATCTCCCGGCGTCACGTCCCCAGGGATCCGGCCGTCATCGAAGAGGTGGACGTCGGCGCACTCGTAGGCGTAGTCGATGAGTTGGGAGCAAATGAGATGCCCCGAATCCGCCACGAAATCCCGGACCCATCGGGGGCGGATTCGGTAGTGGGCGAGCGCGATGGAGGCATAGTCGAGGAAGCTGTACGGCGTCCCGACGAGACCTATTGCGCACTCGGAGATGAACAGCCGCTCCGCTTCCGTCAGCGGAACCTTCCCCGTCGACCACACGACGGGTTCGCTCGCGTCCTCCAGCCTGATCATCTCCGCCCCGCCGGGCATGGCCTGGACTACGTAGCCGTTGCCGACGTACACGAAGGCGTGTTGGACCGGGGACCCGTCGCCTACGAGGTACTGGCCGGCGTTGATGAAGGCGCCAGTGAGGCCGGAGATCTTCGTCAGGGCGAAGTCTCCGGGCATGGGTGTGGTCATACGTCCTCCGGACGCTCGTCGTAGAAGTCACTCAGAACCGCGGAGGCGAACATCGCGCCGATTCCCTCCGCACGAGCCGAGCGGTAGGCGCGGGCCGCCTCCCCACGGTCGAAGAAGTACTGAACGGAGATCCGCGCATCACCGGGCGGGCGCGGGTGGTAGGTCTTCACGCGGTAGACCCACGTGGGTCCGTTCACCTCGTCCCCCACTTCGGCCCGCGGAAGGTCTCGGGGACCATCGGGGCATAGAGGTGCGGACGTTCGTACGCGATCAGGTCGTGGCACTCCATGGGGAGCTGTCGGACAGGTCGGTCGTACTGCGCTGCCCACGTCTCGAAGAGGAGGGCAGCCAGGAACGGGTACATCAGGTGTTCTCCTTCGTCAGTGGTTGGCGCTTACGGCGCTGCTCGAACTCGGGGACGGGTACCGTCATGAGCGCCGCCAGGAACCTGCGCTGAGCCCTCTCCACAGCGTCGTAGTAGGGCTGGTGGTGAGCCCTGAAGGCATCAGCGGAGCGCACCGTCGGTGTCAGGATCCGTTGCAGCCGGAGCCGCTGGACATGGCGGACGAGCATGCGCACCTTCGCTCGCTCCTGCTCCAGAAGCCACCGGTCCCGGAGCGCGTACTCGTCAGTGAGGCGCATCCCCTCGCAGCGCCGGCATGCTGCTGCACGCCCGTGCCAGGGGGTCTCCCGGAACTCCTCTCGGTTCTTGCTCCGGTAGCACGACGTGCACTTCAGCACGCCCCGGTTTCCCGGGTGGTCGCGGTCGAACTGCGCGCGGATGGCGTCGGCGAGTGTGTAGGTCATTCGGCCTCCAAGCCTGCGAGCCATTCGCGGTAGAACGTGAGCGCTTCCTCCTGCGTCGCGAAACCTGACTGCGCCCCGCCGGCCTCAAGGTGGGCTACGCGCTCCCGGCACATCTTGATGCGCTCCTTCCGGCTCTCCTCCGCCTTCTCCGCGTCGGTCGGAAGGTTGCACTCGGGGAGTGCATCGACGATGACGAGTCGGTCCGGGCCGACGTGGACCCGGTCCCGCGGTTTGGTCCACGTGGTCGTCCCGTACGCACGCCGCACGACCTTCACCCACACCCGCCCCGACAGGGTGAAGCCGTCGATGACGCCCTCAACGAGCGCAATGGAGCGGCCCACAGGGGCGCCGTAGATGCACGACGCCCCCTCTGTGATCTCGATGCCACGGGCGTCCTTCAGGGCTGTCATCGTCCACCCTTCGGGTCGTGGTCTCCGTGGAACGCGCGAGCCGCCTCCAGCGACTGTGCGTCCGCCTTCCGATCGCCCCACCACTCCACGGCCCGACAACACCCGTGGATGATGGCGTCCTCCGCCGTCGGCCAGTCGCCGGGACGGAGGACGCAGCTCTCCACCTGCGACGAGAACCACCGTCCCTGCCGCCGGATCTCCACCACGAGGAGACCGAAGGACTCAGGGCGTACCCGGTAGAAGTAGCCCTCCGGCAGCTCCGGGGCGCCGGCGGAGACGAGGTCGGCCATGCTCATGCGGCACCCTCCAGCCACTTCGCCACGCTCAGCACGTCGTAGACGCTGGGCTGCTCGCCCTCGTCCCACGTGAGGCCCGTAACCAGGGCGTGGGCGGACTGAAAGACACTCGCGCGGTCCATGACCGCGGAGACCGTCGGGAGGACGTCAGAGGGCGGCTCAGGGGCTTCGGCGACGTCAACAATCGGCACCAGCGGGCCCCATGTTTCCTCCACGTGATCCATCTCTGAGGGCTCCCCGTGGTCGACCTCAGCGCCCCCCAGCACGACTACGCGGACCATGCCGTCCGTGACGTCCTCCCAGACGTCTCCACCGCTGTCGATGTACCTCATGAACCCTCCGCGGCCCGGTCGATGGCTTCGATGATCTTCACTCCGACTGCCACGGCCTGGATCAGCTCCGCCCGGAGCTTCACCGGGTCGCTCTCCGCCATGGCTTCGTAGACCTCCTCCAGGAAGACGTCGCGGAAGGTGCCCTTGCCCGCAGCGAATGCCCTGTCGCACTCGTTGCGGCTGACGTGTGCCATGGCCTGGAGCCAGTCGTCTCCGGTGCCGTACGGGAGATCCTGGACACCGAACCTGGCGTCCTGTGCGTCGCGTTCGTTCAGTACGTCGTCGACGATCTTCAGTTGGCGCACGCGGTGCAGCGTCATCACGACACCTCCGGGTCGATCAGGTCGGCGGCCATGTCGGGGGTGTCGGCGCAGCAGCCGACACCGGTGCAGCCGGCACTCCACGTGTGCGCCCGGATCTTCTCCGCCAACTCGTGGGCGTGCGCACGGAGGAGGTCGTCCAAGAGCTCCGACAACTCGTCGTAGCCCTCGTACATGCGGCCCAGGTCCATGTGGATGGAAGCGCGCTCCTCGTCGACGGTCCGGGGCCTCACCACCCCTGCACCTCCTCCGCCTCCTTGATCAGTGCCGACAGGTCGTCGTGGCTCATGCGGACGGTGGAGATCGTCTCGCCCTTCGCGTTGCGGGTGTGGAGGTCGTACTCCAGGCCGATGGGCGTAATGCTGACCGTCGAGCCATCGGCCGTGTGGATGGTGGTTCCGCCGTGAATCACTTGCTCTCCTCTTCCGTCAGCTCCACAGGGATCAGGTAGCGGTCCGCGCCGCCTCCGGGGCGGAACATCTCGCCGAGGTTGAAGCGGGAGATCGTGGCGTAGACACGTCGCGCAGTGTCGTCGTCACGGCCACCGGCGAAGCCCTGGAGCGTCCGCAACACTGCACGGCAGGCGTAGACCTCCCCGCGGTACTCGTCGACGAGGGCGGCGTTCGTCGCCTCCGCGTGCTGCTTGGCGTGCTCAACGTCGACGGCTTCCTTGCTGATCGAGGCGTAGAGCCGCTCTGCGTATCCGTCCGCCTTCGCCTCGTCCATGGGCACCTGACCGATCCAGTGCCGCAGCTCTCGCATTCCGGGTGTCGTCAACGGGCCTCCTCTGCCGGGTGGTTACACGCCGAAAGCCCCCGGCGCCGTAGCTACCGGGGGCTGAGGTGGTGCGTGTATGGCTTGCGCTATGCTGCCTTGCTGATGCCGTAGCCGATGATCATTCCGACGATCAGGGACAGGAGGATCACGCCTCGTCCCCCTTCAGCCGGTTCAGGAAGGCTGCCGCCAGGTCAGCCGTCTCGCGGCTGACGTATCGGGTCACGCCCCACGACTGGTATGCACCACGTCGGTACAGCTGGAACTCCCCGTGCTCCTCCCGGACCACGTACTCCGTGCGGCTGTTCCGCGCGACGCGCTCAGCCTCCAGCTCCGCGGCGTACTCCTCCTCGGTCATCTCTCCTCCTAATCCGGCTCCGGGCACTGCGACCGATGGCAGCCATGGCGGTGACACCAGTCGGGGCTACGCATCTCCTCGTCCGTCGCCACCTAGCGCTTTCTCCCGGTCGTCGACGGCTTGCGGAAGGACGGTGTCTTGACCCGCGGGGCAGAGGGCTTGCGGGTCTTCGTCTTGGCGTGCGGGTGGTCAACGTCGATCTCCACGCAGGACGGCTGTGCCGGCGCGTCGAGGCCGGAGCAGCCCGTCAGGAGCAGAGGTGCCACGACGAGCGGGGTCAGGAGCGTCAGTCGTTTCACGCGGCTGCCTCCCACTTGCCGGCGTCCTGGTTGTCGAGCGTCACCTTGAAGACGCCGCGGGTCTGCGTGTGGTAGACGCAGATGCCTTCGGGGTTCATGAAGCCGGGGGCGGCGTGGGAGCCATGGATCTTCAGGCTCATCAGGGCGTGGTGAATGTGGGACTGATCGAACACGCCCTCGTACAGGACCGGAACCGTGTTGACTCGACTGCCGTCGAACACGGCCGCGTCGTCATGGTTCAGGTGGTCGTACCGCCCCGTGTTGAAGAGGGAGAACCGTCGGTCCTCCATGCCGTAGCCACGCTGGATCCCGTGGCCCCACCACTCGCCGAAGTGGATCCCTTCGCCCAGGAGGCGGACGAGCTCCGCGGCGTACTTGTAGACCCACGCGGCGAAACCGTAGTTGTCGGTCGTCTTGCCGGGGGTGATGATGCGCTTTCGGGACTGTGCGGTGACGTGCCACAGTCGGCCGTCGACGATGACCTCCCCCGGCTTCAGCTCGAACAGCGACGGGTACTCGACTTCGTACCCGGGGCTGATGTGAACCGCGCTGTTGGTCCCGTCGATCTTCTCCGTGACGACGATGTCCCGGAAAAGGCGCGGGGTCTTCGGCCACTCGCGAAACTCGTGCATTCCCTCTCCTCCGTGCATGCGAAGCGGGGCGCCCTACGTGGACGCCCCGCGTGTGTGGCTTGCGCTACTTGCGACCGAAGATCTTCCGGAAGTACCCGGTGACCATGTTCAGGCCGACGACGAACAGAACCGCTGTCCCGAATCCCACGGCCGGCACTGCCAGGAAGACGCTGTGCACGGCCCCCAGGACAAGCATGAGGAGCCACGCCTCGAAGGGCAGGACGGCCAGGATGCCCAGACAGGCTCCGACCGTCACAGCACCGTTGGTCTGCCGGTTCACTCGCTCTCCCCCATCAGGAAGCGCGCGAAGCGCTCCGTTGCCTGGACCTTGTCGTGCATCTTCACGCCGTCCTGGTAGCCACGGGTGTTCGTGGCCATGGCCTCGACGTGGTCCCGGGCGATCTTCAGGGCGTCGGAACGGGTCATGCCGTCGGCTACTGCCGTTGCCGGACGCTTGGCTACCTCCATGAGCGCCTGGACGTCGCCGACGAGACCTTGCAGGAGATCCGCGACGGCCGGCGGTATCTGCGCCGCGTCATCCCAGTCGATATGCCCACCCGACTGGACCGTGCCGAGCAGATCTACGATGCTCACTCGCTCTCCCCCTTCAGTCGCACAATCTCGCGCGCTTGGCTCACGATGGTGTTCTTCAGGTCGCTGACGAGGGAACCGACAGGGGCTGTCGCTGCGACGGCTTCCAGTACGTCAGCCGATGCACGGTCTGTGTCGGTCCAGACGTGGTCGTAGTGAACCTCCTGACCCGCGGTCATGACGCGGATCGGGTACTTCGCGAGCGTCCTCTCCCCTAGCTCCGCGCGAGCCTTCCACTCGTCGCGCTCTCGCTCGACGGCGTCCAACTTGATACGCAGAGGCACCGTGTTGTCCTGGCGCTCAGCGAGCGACTTCCAGAGGTCGGCCGCTTTGCTGTGGTTCTCCGCAGCCTGCTGCCAGTGGTCACGATCGTCGGAGAGACGCTCGATGATGCTCAGGGCGTCGTCGAGGGAGCGCTTCAGCTCCCCGCGGACGGTGTCGCCTTCGAGGATCTGATCCTTCAGCTCCTCGTAGTCGCCCTCTTCCACGACAACTGACCGCTTAGGAGGGTCGATCTGAAGCTCTGTCGTCGCCCAGGGAGGCAACGTGATCTCTACGCCTCCCTGGGCACGGTAGTACGCCCTCACGCCGCCCTCCGCTGCGTCCCGGTGACAAGCTCCCCGCCGCTCGCGATGGGCTTGCCGACGACCTTCTTCTTCGTCGCCGTCTCCCAGTCGAACGTGTGCCTCAGGCTGAGGAAGTGCTCGAAGATCTCCCGGTCGCACTTCACCGGGACGAACTGCCAGCCTTCCGGGCGCACGTGGAGGACGGCTCCGCCGGCCATCTCCGGGACGTCGACCGACTCCCCTGACCCCGCGAGGATGATGCGCTCCGCGTGACGGTAGGCGGAGAGCTGGAGAGCCACGGAGTCGTAGACCTTGGCGCTCGTCTTCCAGTCGAGCACCGCCGTCTCCCCGCCCACCTTCGCAATGGCGTCGAAGCTGCCGGCGTACCGATGGGTGTCGGACCAGACGGTTTCCTCCAGGTAGAGGAACTCCGGCTGGACCTCGTCGAGGAACTCCCTGAACCAGCGGACGTGCGGCTTCACGTCCATGTGAATGTGCCGGTCGTTGACGACTTCGCCCCGTGCCAGTCGCTCGAAGAGGTCGTGCGCCGCGGACCCCAGGTCTGTGGCAGCCCTCGACTTCCGTCGGTGCGCGTTCTTCAGGTAGTCGACGGCGCCGGCCTCGTCGCGCTTGATGAGCTCGGAGACGATGTCCCAGTTGGAGACTGCCGCCTCCGCGCTCTCCTTCGCTGCCCAGAACGTCAGGTAGTCCTTCGGCAGCATGTTGCCGACCGACGTCACACCCGGGACCTTGACGTCCCCGTCGTCCGGGTCGATGTAGAAGCGTGATCCGCTTCGCTTGATCGTTTCCACTCCAGCCATGCGACCTCCGTGTGTCACTCGCGCTTACACAGGAGTTATGGGGCGGAGGGGCGCTGATGCTCGGGTGGTTCAGAAGATTTTTCGTCCTCATCCCCGGTCGGCCAGATTGCATGCCAAAGTGCCAAACTAACCCCCTTTTTCACTTCCTTCTAACACGCGTTAAGGAGAGTTAGAAATAAGGGGTTAGTTTGGCACTTTGGACCGGGAGGAGGGCGAGGACGCGGCCGACGTGGAGGGGCCTCTACGCCTATGAGCTGCGGGTTTTCAGGTGCCGGCGCAGCCTTCGGGCAGCGTTCTCCAGGGCGGCAAGTTCGCCTTCTAGTTTGGCACGCTGCCCGTCGGTCATGTGCTCGTCAATCACATCGGTGTCTAGTTGATCAACCAGGTTGCGGGCGACAGTGGCAAGGCGGAGGTTGTCCGCCGTCGCCCGGACGATGCTGCCAGGACCGCTTGGCTGTGTCGGCACTGTCTCTTGGGTCGGCTTCGGAGCCTTCCCTGACTTCTTCGGCGACGACTCCTCCGCGGATGCAGCCGTCCTGGTTGCCACCAGGAGCGCCGTGTTCGTCGCTCTGATGTCCTGCTGCCGCTCCAGCGGTGACGTGTCCAGGAGCCCCAGACTGCGCAACTCTCTCGGGGTCAGGTACCGACGGAGGAGGTTTCCAATGTGGTACCGGACGTTCCCCTGTAGCCGTTCCCGCTTCTCCGGTGGGACGTTCGCTTGCTGGTACACCTCAGCCGCTGCCTGCCGGTAGGCGCGCGACGATCCCAGCCAGTCTCCATGCTGCCTGCGAATGGCAACCAGGACTGTCGCCAGGTTGATAGCCAGGATCGTCGGCTTGTCCTCGATCGCTGCGTACTCTCGGGCGTAGGCAGCACCCCGCGCAATGAGCGCCGTCTCCGACTCGTCCTGGATCGACTCCAGGTCCAGCGTCTGGAGACTGTCGACGTCGACCCGCATCACGTCAGCGCCCGACTTTTGGGCGACCACCTTCTTCGGGCTCATCGTGACCTCTCATGAACGCAGGGTTGCGCGAAAGCACCGTACCGTGAATCACTGACTTTCGGTAGACCCTACCCCACTGAAGGGGTAAGTGATCAACTAGCGTCGAACTCTTCGCCACACACACCACAGACGATGGGCCCCTGAGCCGCGACGGTACGCGAAATACGGATCTTCCTCGGTGGATCACACCTGCATTCGAGGGTCAGCCGGTCGGGTGTCCTGTTCTCCCGTGAGGACGCCGGCAGTGCGAGGTGTGGGAGTAGGTCCGGAACAGCAGCTTCGAGAGCCCTTAGATCCTCTCTGTGCCTGGTCCGTGCGGCCTCGCCAAGGACGGGATTGACGAATCCAAGGCCCTGTACGCGCTCTGCTTCCTCGGGCCATACGAGCCCTACCTCCTCCGCGGCTGTAAGGAAGGAAGCATTGTGGTAGGCACCTCGCGTAGTGATGTCCTTGACGTCCCGGACCCAGTTCAGGACGTGGGCAGCGTCATGCAGGACTGCCGTGAGTACGGCTTCCGGCCCTTCGGCTAGGACGTCCGCGGTGACGACGAGACCTGATACAGAGCCGTCGTCCGTCCGCGTCCATCGCGAGGGGCTGTGGTCTCGTCGTCTCGCCATGGGAGAGATGGTCGGCAATATGGGGGGTAGCTCCGGCACGTCGGCACGTACGCGCTCCCACAGAGCGGTCAGTGCGGCCAGTGTCGGGCCGGGTGAGGTCGGCATGCGCGGAGTATAGGGGTTGTGTCGGCCGACACATGCCCAAGAAGCGGTCAACCGTCAGTCGTTTCACGTTGCACCAAAACACAAAAAGCCCCGCCTCCCAGGTGGGAGACGGGGCTCATGGTGGTGCAGTGTTGTGCACGTCACAGCGTGACTACTTCGCCGGCGTTACCTTCGCCCGCGTGGTCTCCCCAACGGCCAGGGGGAGCGCCACGGCGCCGACACTGGCGATGGCCTGTGCGACGTTGTGGTTGGCCAGTGCGGGGATGAGGAATCCGCCGGCCAGGACGAGGGATGTCAGAGCCGACCTGAGCCGGACTGGCTCCGTCGCGGCGAAGACCTGGAGGCGGGTGTAGGCGCGTAGGGCGAGGTCGTTCAGGAGGGTGCGGATCTTCTTCAGCATGAGTGCCTTTCGGTTAGAACTTCATGGCGAAGCGGGACGACTGTGCGGCGTGGAGGAGCTCCCAGACCTCCTCCACCATCAGGTGGAGATCGTCGACGTCTCCGGCGTTGTTGATGTAGCTGCCTGCATCTGCCGCTGTGAGGGAGTTCTCGGACTCGTGGTCCATCCGCGGCACACCGGGACGGTGGATGTAGACGAGGTGGAAGCCGGACCGACGCAGGGAGTCCGCTTCGTTTCGGTACCGGACGTCGGTGATGACGACGGGGACGCCGTGGTCGTTGGCCTCCTGCGTCTTCTTCAGGGCCTGACGGAGCCAGAAGTCCTCGTCGAGGGCGCGGATGGAGGCGCCCAGTTCCTGGAGGATGCGGCGGGTGTCCCCGATCTCCTTGGCACGCTCCCACCCGTACCCGTCAACGACCTCTGACAGCTGCGCTGCGGTGAAGCTGTAGCCCACGTTGCCATCGTCGATGATCGGGTTCAGCCGGAGAGCTGCCTCCTTCAGCGGGTCCGCAAGTGCTACGCGCCGGTAGCCCCGTTCGTCTACGAGCCACTTCCCCGCGGTGTCCTTGCCCGACCGTGCGCGGCCGATGATCCCGATGTTCATGCGTCCTCCTCCAGGTGGTGACACAGGAGTGATGGGGCGGAGGAGGGAAGATGCTCGGGTTGATCGTCGACTTTCTTAGGCCGGATCGACGATCCACCACGCCACGGTGCTCGTGTCCGTAGAGCTCGACGACGTGATGGTGAACGAGGTTCCCGCCGTCCTGGCGCTGACGCGCAGGAATCCGGGGGTTCCGCCGGGAGTCTGGCAGGTCAGGAAGACCCGGGACGTCGCAGCCACTGACGTGTTCGCCACCGTTGCGGCTCCTGCCGTCAGGGTGGCGACGCCCATCTTGGCGTTCGTCCCCTCCTTGACCTTCAGGCCCTTTCCCACCGTGCCGATGGACACGTTGCTGTCGGCGAAGATGTCTTGCGCGACTTCCAGGGAGTTGCCGACGTAGGTGTATCCACTGAAGACGGCGCCGTTCGCCCCGTCGTCCACAATGTTGACGCTGCCGTTCAGGGCGTTCGCCGTCGTGTTGGACATCCCGAGGATGGTGGCGTAACTGCCGGCGTCCACTTGGATGAACTTCGTCGCAGTGCCGCCGGGAGTGACGTCGACGACGTGGCTCAGGGAGACGATGTGTGCGGAACCGGTGACATGGATGCCGATGCCGAGGTTGTTGTAGACGAACAGGCCGTTGAGCGTGGCGCCGTATCCGCCGCTGATGCGCACGCCGGCCGTCGTATTCCCCTCCGCCCCGCAGCCCGTCATCGTCACCGCGTACGCGGTGTCCATCAGGTACCCGATGGGGTTGCCGTCCGCGGCGCATCCGGTGAGGGTGCAGTACGCCAACTTGAACAGGTTGAACCCGCCGCTTCCACATCCGTTGGCGTAGCAGGACTCCAGGACACAGGACGTGCCGGGAGGCTGGCCTCCACTCGTCTGACCGAAGAGGTCGAAGCCCCACGTTCCGCAGTCCTCGACGACTGTGCGCCGGATAGCGGAGACGATGGGGAGCTCAGCACTGATCCCCTCCGCGCCCATGCCCGTGATCCGGAGGTCTTCCAGGGTGAGGTAGGGCGTATTGGGGCTGGAGGACACCGTCAGGTGGATGCCGCTTCCGCTGCCTGTCCCCGGACCGTCGATGCCGAGCGACGTCACGGAGATCTGCTGTACGTCGACGCCTGAGAGCACGTTGTCCGTGGTGGACGTCTGTGTCAGGACGCTGGCCGTGGCTCCGTCCCCGCGGAGCGACACACCGCTCTGGAGGACGAGAGCGTCAGAGAGGACGTACGTCCCTGACGGGAAGTAGACGACTCCTCCGGCCACGGCTGCCAGGTCGATAGCAGCCTGAATCGCTGCTGTGTCGTCCGTCGTTCCGTCGCCCTTGGCACCCATGAGCCGGACGTTCAGCCACCCCGTGAGGCCCTGGAGGACGATGGGCGTCGACGGCCAGGCCGTGGAGCTGCGTGGGCCGTAGATCTGCACGGCCCCGGGAGTGGTGTCGATGTAGTAGTCGCCTGCGACGCCCAGGACTGCCGATGGGGCTCCGGTGCCACTGTAGATCTGCGACCCTGCCGGCCCCGCGGGGCCCGTGATGACGACGTACTCTCCCTGACTCGGGTCCGTCGGGGCTATGTCTGCCAGGTCGACGACCGGAGTCGCCGACGGGAGCGCCAGGGGGTACGTCCTCCCCGGCGCCTGGTGCAGCTTCTCCGTGACGGTGTAGGTCCAGTCGGCAGGGTCACCACCCGCGGCGTCCGTGGCAATCAGGGACACAGAGAAGGCGCCCGTGGAGTCGAGCTCCACCATCGCAGTGCCCGTACTGATGACGTCGGCACCGGGGAAGGTCAGGCTGGCCGGAGGCATAAACGTCAGCGTGCCCGTCAGCGGCGTGCCGTCGGGTCGGATGTAGCGTCCCGTGAGAAGGACGGACGCAATCGTGACGGGTACGGAAGGCATCTAGGAGTCTCCTCGCGGGGGCTGACGGCCGATGAGCAGGTGCTCCGCGTCGTGGCCGGCCTGCCATTCACGGACGCGGGTGACGTCCTCCCGGACGCCGTCGATGTCGTCGCGCACGTCGCCGATGCGTGCGTCGAACCGGGACCCGAGAGCCGCCAGCGCTTCCGCCACGGAGTTCCGGGTCGTCTCTCCCTCTGCCGCCGTGCGCCGGCGCAGCGACAGGAATGCGGGGACAGCCGCGATCACGGCCGCGCCGATGACTGACGCAGCCGTGATCAGGGCAATGGTCATCTCTGGAGTCACGCCTTGGCCGTGAACCCGTGCTTGACGGCAAGCTTCTTCAGGGACTCCAGGCCAACGGATCCCGTCGCCGCGGACCCCTTGTAGCCGACCTTCCGGCGGAAGGCGTCGTACGCGTCCTGAGTCAGCGTGCCGAAGCTGCCGTCCGCGTACTTCTTAGCGAGCAGCCCCTCCGCGACGAGGGCGTTCTCCAGGACAAGAACTTCGGCCTTGTAGGTCGTGTGACCGGTCGCAGCCGGGATGTCCTTCGCGCGGGCCGCGTTCAGGTGCACGACGGAGACCGTCGGCTTGGCCGGAGGCTTCGGAGTGGCGGGCTTGGTCGGCGACGTCGGCGCCTTCTCTCCGCCCACCAGCGTGATCAGCCGGGAGACGGGGAAGTTGCCGGGGTCACCATGGTCGTTCTCGGGAACGTGCTGGTGACCGCAGATGCCGTAGAAGTTCTCCCACTCGGCACCCGACATCCGCTGCCCGTTCTTCGAGCCGTACGAGCTGGGGTAGGTCAGCCACGGCTTCGAGGTGGACTTGAGCGGGATCGGGTACGTCGCCGTCAGCCACTTGACGAGCTTCACCAGGCCAGCAAGCTGAGCGTCCGTGGCGGAGGGCCAGAAGACGCCGGGCCCACCCGGGGTGCATGTGCCGACGAGTTCGATCTGAACGGCGTTGAGAGTGTTGGTCTGGACTCCTCCCGCCTTGTTGACCAGCGCCCGCGCGGACTCGTTGGCGTAGAAGTGCTGCCTCACCCGGCCGTCCGGGTGGACGGTGAACGTCGGAGCAGTGGAGCCTCCGTCGTAGCTGGGGAACGAACTGCCCTCCGTGGTGTGCAGGACGATCACGTTCGGGTGCGGCATGGTGTCGCCGGGGTACTTCGAGTGGAACCACTGCGTGGTGTGGTCGGCGTCGGGGTAGATGTGCGCGGTCATGCGATCCCCTCCAGGGCATGAAAATCGCCCCGTCACTGCGGGGCGTGAATGGCTTGTGATGTAGGTCAGTCGCCGTCAGGACTGAACTGGACGCCGTCGAGGGCGATCCAGTGGGGGGACGATGACGTCCCCTGGCCTCCGCCGGCGTCGCACATGTACAGCAAGTCGCCGTTCGGAGCGACCTGGAGTCGCGCCGTGTCGTGCGTGACGCCGGAGATGACGACGCGGGTCGTCGGGATGATGTAGAAACGGCTCGCCGCTGGGGCGATTGCCGAGGGGATGGAGCCGAACTTGATGGCATCCGGGCCGTCGTTCAGCTTTCCGTTATTCGGCTTCACCAGGCCGCGGAGCTCTATTCCACCCCCCGCCTTCTTTCGCCAACCAGGCGATCCGCTATTGGCGGAGTAGCTGCTGATCAACGTCAGCGGCTGCCACGGACCGTCAGACAACAGCAGCCAACTGCCGTCAGATTGGCGTCCCTCCCACCGGTCTTCGGCGATGAGGTACGTAATCATGCCCGCAACGGGCTTCGTTGGTCCGGTCAACGCTGCGGCTCGGGCGTTGGCGTTGGCGAAACGCATGACGGCAAGAGGAACGATGCCGTTTACGATCCCCTGCGTTGCGACTTCGATGTCAGGCGCGTCCCCGAGAACTGGGTACGAAATCCCCTGGGACCACTGGTCATTTCGAGGCATTACTCAATCTCTCCCTGTGGGCGAGGAATTCGGATTACGCAAGGGCTCCGTCGACGATCCAGTTGCCGTCAGCATTGCGGGACACCTTCACGACGTCATTGACGGCCGGGGCGGAATAGGACTTCAGCCTCCGCACGCCGGCCACGGGGCCGCGGGCCGTCGAGATGTCGACCGTGCCGTTGGAGTTGACGACCGTCACCTTGGCCAGGAACCAGGCGGGTGCGCGCTGCTCCACGGCTCGCTCAGCGGCCATCTGCACGATGTCTGCCAGGGCCTTTGGCAGTCTCATGACGCTTCCTCCTTCCCGCCGCGAAGGGTCAGCGAGAAGGAGCCCTCCGGCGTCAGCGGGATTGAAACAGCCTGCACGAGGTATCGCTCCTTTCGGCCCGCATAGAAGAGACGGACAATGTCGTTGCCCTCCAATGCTGGGTTCGGAAGAGAGCTGATGGACGTCTGCACATTCGGCGCCGTGGCATCGAATAGCGCGTATTCTGCATTCGCCTGACAGTCCGCAGCGCTGATCCACAGGGCCGACGAAATAGTCTTGGTGACACGGCCGAATGGCCCGCCCCATCTAGTTGGACTAGTGGGGTCGTCGTCGACCACCAGAGCACTAACCGGTGCCGCGCCTGATGCGGCGTTTTCACCCGACGCCAAAACGCCGTTGTAAACGCCCGTTCGGGGCATGGAACGAGAGGCGGATATGAGGTTGCCGCCTTCCCCCTCCCCGATGTCCCACGAAACGGTGCCGTTGATGATGTCGGGCAGATCCCTAATCACGAATCTGTTTTGGGCATCGACGTAGATCTCCGCTTGCATCGCTTGTGCGATCTGCGTAACGGCGTCCCAACGGTCCGAACCGGCATCCCAGTTGGCAACGGCGACCGACGGATTCCGGGCACCCGCCGTCAGATTCACGATCGTCGCGGAGGGCAGCGTTTCCCGGATCAGGGTCGTCATGGCGTCGACGCATCCGGCTTGCCCGCGGGTCGTCGCCGGCGCCCGGAACTTGTCGTCGATGACGTCCGCCTCCGCGGTCGTCCCGGTGATGCTGACGGGCCCGGTGTGTACGTCGCCGGACGGCTCGTTGATCCGGAAGGTCCCGAGCGGAACCCACTCCTCCGACCCGTCGGAGAACCGGATGCCGCGTGAAACGACTAGCGTCTGTCCGTACGCCGCCAGGGGGTCCGTGGGGTTCCACGGGAGAAGCCCTGGATCCGAGACCGTCAGGGCCAAGGAGCGGCGAGTCTTGCTCCCCCGGTCCACGGTGACGGACCCGTCGGAGAAGGGGATGTTCGTCCGGGTCAGTGCGCCGGCGTAGAAGGCATCGACCTTCGCCACCATGACGTGGCTGGAGGAGAGGGTCTGGAGGAACTTGGAGCTCACCGGGTACATGAGTGCCTCACGCTCCCGTATAGACGTCGAGCCACGACGTCGCGTTGGCCAGGGCTTCCGCCCACGTGGTGGCGGAGTCCTTGACGGTCTGCCATGTGCGGTCCGCGGAGCCGGTGACACCGCCGATGGGCCGGTCAACCTGCGTCAGTGGCAGTTGCCATGTGCGGTCATGGAACTCCGCGAAGTCGACGACCGGCGACGCCTGTACGTCGCCGACGGAGACGTACATGTCGTCCTCGCCCCACCCGGGAGGCCACTGGAGGAGCAGCGTGTTGCCGGTTTCCAGGACCCACCACAGGGCAGCCCGCTCGTCGTCCGTCTCTGTGACGACCGAGAGGGTGCCCGACTTGCCGCCGCGAACGTCGGAGATGATCACGGGGAGAGACCGACCGTGTACTTGGTTGGTGCCCTGTCGTGCCATCCTTGTCCATGTCGGCATGGGGGTGGCAACGGTGAAGCGTGCTGACCTCTGTGGGAGGCCAGGATCCTTCAGCCACACGTCCGTAGTCTCAGCATCGAGTGTCACCGGGTCGCTGGTGTAGTTCAGCGTGCCCGGTCCGCTCGGGTTCTGGAGCGTCGCTCGCCACTGCACCGGGACACCTAGCGGCGCCTCGTAGTCGACGACGATCGCGATGTCTCCGCCGATGCTCTGTGAGACGAGATCTCCGGCCCAGCCGCGAACAGGCTGCGGGGCCTGCCCGGCAATGATGCGGTTCAGCGACCACAGATAGGTGGGTCCGCCCGTGGTGAGTCCGCGGACCGTGATCTGTGCGCCTCCTCCGCTGGCAGGTTCGGCACGAGTCGTCAGCCCGCCTAGGCGCCACTCGACGCGGTCCATGTACCAGGCTTCGCCGGCAGGGGCGTCAGGGACGATCAGGCTCAGCCGTGCGGCCACAGCTCCGACGGGCGCCAGGTCCGCCATGGTGCCGACGATCCATGTGTCCACGGCCCCTGACCACGACTGCACACGGGTTCGTACTGCATCCCCCGCCTCGTTGAGCCACTCGATCCGGGTCAGGTACACGCGGGCGGCAGACTTGTTGACGGGCGGGGCGAACTGGTACCCCAACCCGTCAACGACTCCTCCGACGGGCGTCGTCAGGGAGATCGTCATGTCCCCACCGGCCGCTACTGCCTTCAGGGCGTAGGCCGCGTTCAGCACGCGCTCGTTGCTCTGCGTCCCCGTCCCGCCGGTCACAGTCCAGCCGGACGCATCCTGCTCGATCTCAGAGACGTTATACGGGAGCAAGTTGCCCGTAGTCAGGAGCGCGCTGGAGGGAGCCAGGACGATTCGGTCGTACGCCCACTGCTGCCCAGATGCCGTGGCCTGAGGAGCGACGCCGACGATGGCCTTCGCTGCTCCGACCGGAGCTGTGCCGACGACGACACACCTTGCCCACTGACCTGATGCCAGCGTCCGCGACGCCTCGGACACCCCGATCTCTGCGCCGGATCCGTCGAGCCATCGGATCTGCACCTTCTGAGTCAGTCCCGCGGTCCCCGCCGTGGTGTAGGCGTACGCCACATACTCTGTCCCCGGAGTGACGGCCGGAGCCTGCGCCGGGAGGGTGGTGGCCAGACAGGATCCCGCTCCCGTGGACGTCAGGCGGAGGGACTGGTACCACGTGAACGCGCTGGTGGAGATCCCCAGCGTGCAGAGGGCCGACGCCGTCCATCCGGACGAATCCACCTCCACCGATTCCGTGTTGAAGGGAAGGGTGTTGTTGGCCGTGCCGGACGTCGACGTCAGCCCCAGAAAGATGCGGTCCGCGAACCATGTCTGGTTGGCGACCGTAGCCGTCACCCGAATCCCGACCGTCGCCGTTGCGGCGTTGACGGGGGCCGTGGCGACGAGGGCAACTTGGTTCCAGGATCCAGAGGTACCGGCCACGACGGGGCCCTGATCTGCAACGATCAAGGTTCCCGTCGACGTGTACCAGCGGATCACCATGCGGGACTGTGCGCCGGCGACAGGCGGGAAGACGCTGGCGCATGCCCAGTACTCCGTGCCCGCTGTGACGCTCACTGGCGTCACCGTGCCGACCTGAGTGTCCCCGGTCGCCACGCTCTTGAAGAGGAGGTTCTTCGACCCCAGTGTGCCACCACTGCCCTGCGCCAACCCGGTTGCGTTGCCAAGGGCCTGCCACGCGGAGGCATCAGTCTCGATGCTCTCCGCGTTCTCAGGGAGGAGGTTCCCCGCAATAGCCATCAGCCCTCCCCAGGTGTCGGGTACGTCGGGCCGTCGATGATGGACGACCCGTCGTCACTGGGGGGTGTCGTCGGCACTGAGGGGGGCTCCGGCTCGACTACTTCCGGTGTGTAGTCCGTGATCGGGCCGACCACTTCGCCTTCTGTCGGCGTCGACATTAGATTCGCCTTCCGCTTCTGATCGCTGCAACCGTCGCGTCCTCGTACATCTCAATGCGCGTGTCGACGATGTCCGTGATTTCCCGGTCCCCGACGAACACGC
>NZ_JBEZXS010000061.1:0-39884 GCF_040638185.1 Streptomyces sp. NPDC026672 | reverse complement strand
CTCCACTCCACCAACCCCGCCGTCCTCGCCTTCCTCCGCGAACACGAAGACGACCTCGTCCTCTGCGTCCACAACTTCTCCCGCTTCGCCCAGCCCACCGAACTCGACCTGCGGGAGTACGACGGACGGCACCCCGTCGAACTCATCGGCGGGGTGCGGTTCCCCGCCATCGGCGAACTCCCCTACCTCCTCACCCTCGCGGGTCACGGCTTCTACTGGTTCCGGCTCTCCCGAGTGGCATCCCGCATCGGCCGCCGACGCTGATCGCCCGGCTCCGAGGAAAGGACGCGTCACCATGTCGAAGACCGTTTCGCTCCGGCCGAGAGACACCACCGGCCCCGACCGCCCCCCGGCCCCGCTGACCGGACTGCTGCGCGACTGGCTCCCGCGGCAGCGCTGGTTCGCGGGCAAGGACCGGCCGGTCACGGACCTGTCCGTGCTCTCGCTGACCGAGCTGTTCCCCGGCTGTCTGCACCTGCTGGTCCACGCCGGCCACGGCGGCGTGCCCGCCCCCGGCGGCACACCCCCGGCCGGCGACTGCTACCAGCTGCTGCTCGGTGTGCGCCGGCACCCCGCGCCAGGACTGGAGCGGGCGTTCATCGGCCGCGCCACGGACGACCCGTTCGCCGGACTCGCCGTGTACGACGCCCTGCACGACCCGCACGCGGCCGAACTGCTCATGGAGCGGCTGCGCAGCCCCGGCACGGCGGGCCCGCTGCGGTTCGAGGCCGACGCCGCCGCGCGGGTGCCGGGCGGGCTCGCGCCCCGGCTGCTCGACGCCGAGCAGTCCAACTCCTCGCTGGTGTACGGCGACTCGTACATCCTCAAGGTCTTCCGCCGCATCCAGCCCGGTGTCAACCCTGACCTGGAGGTGCCGGGCGCGCTGGCCGCGCAGGGCTGCGCCCGGGTGCCCGCGCCCGTGGCCTGGTTCCGCACCACCGAGCCGTGGCCCGCGACGCTCGGTGTGCTCCAGCCCTTCCTGCCCGACGCCGCCGACGGCTGGACCCTGGCGCTGCGCGCGCTGGCCGAGGGCGAGGAGTTCACCACCGAGGCGCACGAACTGGGGCGGGCCACGGCCGAGGTGCACCTCGCGCTGGCCGGGGCCTTCCCTCAGGACGTCCGCGCCGACGGCGGCGGCACGGTGGCCGCGATGACGGCCCGGCTGGACGCCGCAGCGCACTCGGTGCCCGCCCTGGCGCCGTTCGCGCCCGGTCTGCGCGCCGCGTTCGCCGCGCTCGCCGCGGACGGTGACGGGCCGTCCGCCCAGCGCGTCCACGGCGATCTGCACCTCGGACAGGTGCTGCGTGCCGGACGCGAGTGGTTCGTCATCGACTTCGAGGGCGAGCCGTCGCGCCCGCTCGGCGAGCGGCGCAGCGCGCAGTCCCCCGTACGGGACGTGGCCGGGATGCTGCGCTCCTTCGACTACGCGGCCCGGCAGCGCCGTCCGTGGCGGCCCGAGTGGGCCGGCCGGTGCCGGGAGGCGTTCTGCGCGGGCTACGCGGCGCGCGCGGGCTGGGACCCGCGCGAGGAGCACGCCCTGCTGCGCGCGTACGAGACCGACCGGGCGGTGTACGAGGTGCTGTACGAGGCCAGGCACCGCCCGGACTGGCTGCCCGTTCCGATGGCCGCGATCGAGCGGCTCGCCGTCAAGGGAGGCTGACCTCATGGCACTGCGCGACACCTCGCTCCCGGAGCCGTCGGGCCCGCTCACGCGCTCGGCCGTCCCGCTGGACGCAGCCGACCGCGGACGACTGCTGTCCGGCTCCCACCACGATCCGCACGCCCTGCTGGGCGCCCGTACGGTCCCGGGCGGCACCCTGTTCCGGGCGCTGCGCCCGTTCGCCGAGGCGGTGAGCGTCCTGGTCGACGGGATGCGCAGCCCGCTGGTCCCGGAGGGCGACGGCCTCTTCTCGGCCGTACTGCCCTACGCCGGGATCCCGGCGTACACCCTGCTGGTGCGGTACGCGGACGGCGAGCACGAGGTGCACGACCCGTACCGCTTCCTGCCGGCCCTCGGTGAGCTGGACCTGCATCTGATCCGGGAGGGCCGGCACGAGCAGCTGTGGAAGGCGCTCGGCGCCGAGCCGATGACGCACCAGGGCGTCGCCGGCACCCGGTTCACCGTGTGGGCGCCGAACGCCCGGGGGGTGCGGGTCGCCGGGGAGACCACCTTCTGGGACGGCACGCAGTACCCGATGCGGTCGCTGGGCGCGTCCGGGGTGTGGGAGCTGTTCCTGCCGGGGATCGGCGAGGGCAGCCGCTACAAGTTCGAGATCACCTCGCGCCACGGCGACCGGTTCCTGAAGGCCGACCCGATGGCGCGGGCCACGGAGGTCCCGCCGGACACGGCGTCCGTCGTCACGGCCTCGCACCACGAGTGGGACGACGCGGAGTGGATGGCGCACCGCGGGGACACCCCCGTGCACGAGGCGCCGTTCTCGGTGTACGAGGTCCACCTCCCCTCCTGGCGCCCCGGGCTGACGTACCGCGAGCTGGCGGAGGAACTGCCCCGTTACGTCAGGGACCTGGGCTTCACGCACGTCGAGCTGATGCCGGTCGCCGAGCACCCCTTCGGTCCGTCGTGGGGCTACCAGGTCACCTCGTACTACGCCCCGACGTCCCGGCTGGGCACCCCCGACGACTTCAGGTACCTGGTGGACGCCCTGCACCGGGCCGGCGTCGGCGTGCTCATGGACTGGGTGCCGGCCCACTTCCCCAAGGACGACTGGGCGCTCGGCCGCTTCGACGGCGAGCCGCTGTACGAGCCCGGGGACTCCCGGCGCGCGGAGCACCCGGACTGGGGGACGTACGAGTTCGACTTCGGGCGGACCGAGGTGCGCAACTTCCTCGTGGCGAACGCCGTGTACTGGTGCGAGGAGTTCCACGTCGACGGGCTGCGCGTGGACGCCGTCGCCTCCATGCTCTACCTCGACTACTCGCGCGACTCCGGGCAGTGGACGCCCAATGTGTTCGGCGGCCGGGAGGACCTGGACGCGGTCGCGTTCCTCCAGGAGATGAACGCCACCGTCTACCGGCGCTGCCCCGGCGTGGTGACCATCGCGGAGGAGTCCACCGCCTGGGACGGCGTGACCCGGCCGACGGACGGCGGCGGGCTCGGCTTCGGGCTGAAGTGGAACATGGGCTGGATGCACGACTCGCTGGAGTACGTCAGGCACGAGCCCGTGCACCGCAAGTACCACCACAACGAGATGACGTTCTCGATGATGTACGCGTACAGCGAGAACTACGTGCTGCCCATCTCCCACGACGAGGTCGTGCACGGCAAGCAGGCCCTGGTCTCCAAGATGCCCGGCGACTGGTGGCAGCGGCGGGCCGGCCACCGCGCCTACCTGGGCTACATGTGGGCCCACCCGGGCAAACAACTCCTCTTCATGGGGCAGGAGTTCGCCCAGGGCGGCGAATGGGACCACGCGCACGGCCCCGACTGGTGGCTGCTCGACCCGGCCTACGGCGCCGAGGCCGACCACCGCGGCGTGCGCGACCTCGTCCGGGACCTCAACTCCGTGTACCTGCGCACCCCGGCGCTGTGGCAGCGCGACACCGATCCGTCCGGCTTCCAGTGGGTCCTCGGGGACGCGGCGGACGACAACGTCTTCGCGTTCCTGCGGTTCGACGCCGAGGGCGACCCGCTGCTCGCGGTGTCCAACTTCTCCCCCGTGGTCCGCCACGACTACCGGCTCACCGTGCCGAAGGGGGCCGCCGTGTGGCACGAGGTCCTCAACACCGACAGCGCCCGCTACGGGGGCGGCGACGTCGTCAACGCCCGTCCCGTCCGGCCCGAACGGGGAGGCATCAGGCTCACGCTGCCGCCCCTGGCGACGGTCTGGCTGACGCCGTAGTCCTGAACACCCGACAGCAGTTGTCGGATCCCGGCACCAACCGCGCTCGCCTGGGCTAGATTCGGCACCGCCGACCACAGTACTGATCTGCGGTGTCACCCTCCGTACATCCAGGAGCAGCGCATGCGCGACCCCGCTCCCGCTCCGGCCTTCGTCCCCGACCTGACCGGCGGGCTCGCCGACAGCGTCTTCGAGACGGCCGCCCGCACCCCGGCGCTGCCCGTGCTGGCACGCCGCAGCGAGGACGGCTCCGCCCGGTGGGAGGAGGTGACGGCCGCACAGCTGCGGGACCAGGTGCTCGACGTGGCCAAGGGCCTGGTCGCGTCGGGCATCTCACCGGGGCACCGGGTGGCCGTGATGTCGCGCACCCGCTACGAGTGGACCGTGTTCAGTCACGCTCTGTGGGCCGTGGGCGCGGAGGTCGTGCCGATCCATCCGACGTCGGCGCGCGAGCAGGTGGAGTGGATCCTGCGGGACGCCAACTGCGTGGCCGTGGTGGTGGAGGACGAGCAGGGCGTGATGACGGTGGGCACCGTGTGCGCGGTGCTGCCCCGGCTGCGGCACGTGTGGCAGCTGGACACCGGCGGGCTGGAGCAGTTGGTGGAGCGGGGCGAGTACATCCCGGCGACCACGGTGGACTCGCTGCGCCGGATCGTGCTGCCGGACTCCACCGCGGCCATCACCTACACCTCCGGCACCTCGGGGCACCCGATGGGCTGCGCGCTCAGTCACCGCGGGCTGGCGTACCCCTGCGACACCCTGCTCGCGGGGTGGGGGCACACGGCAGCGCCGCCGGGCGAACAGGCGTCCGTGCTGGCCTTCCTGCCGTTCTCGCACGTGTACGGGCTGATGATCCAGGTGCTGTGCGTGCGCGGCGGCATCCTGCTGGGCCACGAGCCGGAGATGACCACGGCGGCCCTCTCGTCGTCGCTGATGTCCTTCCGGCCGACGTATCTGTACGGCGTGCCCTCGCTGTTCGAGAAGCTCTACAAGATCTTCGTGCGGACGGCCCAGGAGGCGGGCCGCGGCGCGCTGTTCGAGCGGGCCGCGCAGACCGCGCGGGAGTTCGCGCTCGCCGGGGAGCGGCACCGCCTCGGCACCGGTCCGGGCCCCGCCCTCGACCTGCGGTTGCAGCACGCCGTCTACGAGCGGACGGTGTACCGCAGGCTGCGGGCGTGGGTGGGCGGCCGGGTGATGCGGGCGACGTCCGGCGGCTCGTCGCTGGACCGCGACCTCTCCCTGTTCTACGAGGGCATCGGCCTCTACGTCCACGACGGCTACGGTCTGACGGAGGCCAGCGGCGGCGTCACCATGCAGCCGCTGGGCCGCGAGAAGTCCGGGACGGTCGGCCAGGCGCTGCCGGGCACCCGGATCCAGATGGCCGACGACGGGGAGATCCTGGTGCGCGGCCCGTCGGTCTTCCAGGGGTACGTGAACGACGAGGCGGCGACCCGGGCCGCGCTGCGCGGGGGCTGGCTGGCGACCGGGGACATCGGGCACCTGGACGGCGAGGGCTATCTGACGATCACCGGCCGCAAGAAGGACATCATCATCACGAGCAGCGGCAAGAGCGTGGCCCCGGGCCCGCTGGAGCAGCGGCTGCGGATGCACCCCCTGGTCCACCAGGCGGTGGTGATCGGCGACGACCGGCCCTGTGTGGGCGCGCTGATCACGCTGGACCCGGAGTTCCTGGCCCACTGGCGCGGCGGGCTCGCGCTGCCCGGGGACTCGGAGGGGCGGGAGGCGCGGGAGGAGAACGCGCTGCGGGAGGAGATCGCGCGGGCGGTGGCCGCGGCCAACAGCGCCGTGTCGCGCACGGAGTCGATCCGGGTGTGGCGGATCCTGCCGCAGCAGTTCGACCCGGCCAACGGGCTGCTGACGCCGTCGATGAAGCTGCGCCGGGACGCGATCGTGCGGCACTACGCGGCCGAGATCGACGCGATGTACGAGTCCCGCACGGTGCACCGGCCGGTGCAGGAGGAGCCGGCCGACTGGGAGGACTCGGACAACGTGTTCCGGTGACGGCGCGGCACCCGCCGCGCCGGAGCGTACGGGGGTCCGCTCACGCGGGCCGGTGCGCGACCACCCCGAACATCGTCACCGACATGTGCAGTCCGCCCCGTTCGGCGGCCTCGGCGAGCCCTGCGTACAGCGCGTCGCGCCCGGCCTCGGTGAGTCGGCCGGCGCGCACCGCGGACTCGCCGAGCAGCCTGATGATCGGCCAGGCGACCGAGCGGTGGTCCTGGAGCAGCGCCTGGGAGCCGCGGTCGTCGACGACGAGTCCGGCCGCGCTCGCCTGCCCGACCAGGCGCCGGCCCGAGTAGGGGTTGGCGGCGCTGGTGAGGGCGCCGGCGGTGAGGGCCTGGATCGCGTCCGGGTCGCCGGGGTGCAGGACGGTGGTGGCCCAGTCGGTGTCGAGGAGCGCCACCCGGCCGCCGGGGCGCAGCACCCGGACCATCTCGGCGACGGCGCGCTCCGGGTCGGTGAGGTGCTGGAGGACGCGCTCGCACCAGACGACGTCGACGGAGGCGTCGGGCAGCGGCAGGGCGAGGGCGTCGCCGTCGGCGAACAGGGCCCGGCCGCCCCGGGCGCGCTCCTCGGCGACCCCGCGCAGGGCCGGGTTGGGTTCGAGGCCGAGGGCGGAGCCGTCGGGGCCGACGGCCTCGGCGAGCACCCGGGTCTGCGAGCCGGTCCCGGAGCCGACGTCCAGGGCGCGTTCGCCGGGACGGACCGCCAGTGCCTCGTGGGCCCACTCCCGCAGCCGCCGTACGCCGGCGTTGGCGTCCTGGACGTCCAGGGCTCCCACCAGCCGGGCCGTCCCGGCGGTGTCGTCGGGATCGATGTTGCGGGTCTGGAAGCCCGAGCCGTGCCGTGTCTGCGCCATGCGCGCACTCTACGGCCCGTATGACGGCGGCAGGGCCCACTCCGGCGAGCCCGGTCGGCCCGGTTGCGCGGGCGGGCGCGGACGGGCCCGCACACATCGGTGCGGCGCGGGTGTTACTCCGGCGCGAGGAGGGGCAGGCTGGTGCCCCGACGTACGTCTGCCCGCCGTGCCCGGCTGGCGCGTTGGTCCGGCTCACGGTGGGATCGGTGTGGTGCGAGGCGGCGTTCCGGGGCACGCGGAACGACGTCGAGTCGGACCGCCTGGAGCCGCAGAAAGGGATGGACACCGTGACACGACCCAGGATCCTGGTGGTTGGCGCAGGCTTCGCCGGAGTGGACTGCGTTCGCCGCCTGGAGAGGAAACTCGCTCCCGACGAGGCGGACGTCACCCTGGTGACGCCCTTCGCCTACCAGCTGTATCTGCCCCTGCTGCCCCAGGTGGCCTCCGGGGTGCTGACCCCGCAGTCGATCGCCGTCTCGCTGCGCCGCAGCAAGCGGTACCGCACCCGGATCATCCCGGGCGGCGCGATCGGCGTGGACCTGAGGTCGAAGGTCTGCGTGATCCGGACGATCACCGAAAAGATCGTCAACGAGCGGTACGACTACATCGTGCTGGCCCCGGGCAGCGTCACCCGCACCTTCGACATCCCGGGGCTCACGGAGCACGCCTTCGGGATGAAGACCCTGGCCGAGGCCGCCTATGTGCGCGACCACGTGATCTCGCAGCTCGACCTGGCCGACGCCAGCGACGACCCGGCGGAGCGCGCCTCGCGGCTCCAGTTCGTGGTGGTGGGCGGCGGGTACGCCGGCACGGAGACCGCGGCGTGTCTGCAGCGGCTCACGCACGCGGCGGTGCGGCGCTACCCGCGGCTGGACCCGGGTCTGATCAAGTGGCACCTCATCGACATCGCGCCGAAGCTGATGCCGGAGCTCGGCGACAAGCTCGGCCGCAGCGCACAGGAGATCCTGCGCCGGCGCGGCATCGACGTCTCGCTCGGGGTGTCGATCGACAAGGCGGGTCCCGAGGAGGTCACCTTCACGGACGGCCGGGTGGTGCCCACGCACACGCTGATCTGGACAGCCGGCGTGGTCGCCAGCCCGCTGATCGCCACGCTCGGCGCGGAGACCGTACGGGGCCGGCTCGCGGTGAACGCCGAGATGAACCTGCCGGGCCACGACGGGGTCTTCGCGCTCGGTGACGCGGCCGCCGTGCCGGACCTCGCCAAGGACGACGGGGCGGTGTGCCCGCCCACGGCCCAGCACGCGATGCGGCAGGGCCGGGCGGTGGCCGACAACGTGATCGCGACGCTGCGGGGGCGGCCGCTGAAGCCGTACGAGCACAAGGACCTGGGGCTCGTCGTCGACCTCGGCGGCAAGGACGCCGTGTCCAAGCCCCTGGGCATCGAGCTGCGGGGGCTGCCCGCGCAGGCCGTCGCGCGCGGCTACCACTGGGGGGCGCTGCGCACCAATGTGGCCAAGACGCGCGTCCTGACGAACTGGCTGCTCAACGCGGTGGCGGGCGACGACTTCGTGCGCACCGGCTTCCAGTCGCGGCGGCCGGCGAAGCTCAGGGACTTCGAGTACACCCACTCGTATCTGACGCCCGAGCAGGTGCGGGAGCAGGTCGGCGGGCAGGGCGGCGCCGTGACGCCGGACTGAGCGGCGCGGTGGGCACGGGCCGGGCCCGCGGCCCCGCGCCGGGGTCCCGCGGCCCTGCGGTGCCGTGCCATGCTGGTCGGTGCTGGTCAGTGCTGGTTGGAGATGACCAGGTGACACGGGAGAGAGCGCGGCGGCGTGAGGACTGCGGAACGGTCGGTGCGGGCGGAACTGTGGGACCGGGTCTCGGCGTCCGACCCCGGGCTGATCCGGCTCACGGCGGGGCTGCGCACCGTGACGGCGATCGCCCTCACCCTGCTGGTGCTGGCGTTCGTACGGGCCGACGTGACGCATCTGGTCGCCGGTGCCATGGCGGCGATGGTGGCGACCTTCGCGATCCGGGAGAAGCAGCGGGACCGGCAGGCGGTCACCCTGGCGCTGTGCCTGCCGACGGCGCTGGTGTCGGTGTCGCTCGGCGCGCTGCTGAACACGCGGGTCGTGGCCGGCGACCTGTTCTTCGTGGCGCTGATCTTCTGCGCGGTCTACGGCCGCCGCTTCGGCGACCGCGGCACGGCGCTCGGGCTGATCGGCTTCCAGGTGTACTTCCTGTCGCTGTTCGTGCGGGCGACCCCGTCGGCGCTGCCCGCGCTGTACGGGGCGATCGTGCTGGCGTTCGTGTGCAGTGCGCTGACCCGGTTCGTGCTGCTGCCGCAGACGCCGGCGGGCACGCTCGACCGGCTGCGCCGGGCGTTCCGGGCCCGGCTCGCGCAGCTGATCGCCGCGCAGACCGAGCTGCTGGACGCCGGCCCTGCGGACATGGACAAGGTGCTGGAGGTCGTCCGGGTCAGGACGGCCCGGCTGCACGAGACGGCGCTGATGATCCAGGGGCGGCTGGCGGACGGGACCTCCGACGAGTCGGTGGCGCGGCTGCTGCAGCGCCGGGTCGCGGACGCGGAGATCGCCGCCGAGCGGCTGGGGCTCCTGCTGCTGACCGCGCGCAGCGCCGAGCGCGCGGACACCCTGACCCTGCATCTGCCGGGGGCCCCGCTGCCCTCGGGCGGTGAGCTGCGGGTGGCGGACGAGGCGGGTGCGGCGCTGCGGCGGGATCTGGAGTCGCTGCGGCTGCTGGTGCTGCGGCCGGTCGCCGAGGACCGCGGGACGGCACTGGCGCAGGTGCGCAACCGGCTGCTGGGCTACCGGGAGGAGGAGAACCTGCCGCGGGCGCCGGCCGCCGCGCAGGACGTCTTCCGGGGGCTGGGCGAGGCGGCGCGCGCGGTGCTGGGGCTGCGGATCGCGCTGGACGGGCCGCAGGACGAGTCGGACGACAGCCCGGCGACGGCCCGTTCGCGCGAGGAGCTGGACGCGGAGGACGCCGCCATCGCGGTGGGCGAGGAGGAGCCGGGCGAGGCGCCGCCCTCGGGGCTCCGGCGGCCGACGACGCGGGCGGCCCTGCAGGTGGCCGTGGGTTCGGCGCTGGCCATCGCGGGGGGCGAGCTGCTGTCGAGTCAGCGCTGGTACTGGGCGGTGCTGACCTGCTGGATCGTGTTCATCGGCACCGCGTCGACGGGCGAGATCCTGGTGAAGGGCTACCGGCGGCTGCTGGGCACGGTCCTCGGCGTGGTGGCCGGCATCGGGCTCGCGGGGCTGGTCGGGCACCACACGTGGACGGCGTTCGCGCTGGTGCTGGTGTTCATCTTCGCGATGTTCTACACGGCGCCGCTGTCCTACACGCTGATGTCGTTCTTCGTCACGGCGATGCTGGGCCTGCTCTACACGCTGCTGAACACGTACAGCATGTCGGTGCTGGTGCTGCGGATCGAGGAGACGGCGCTGGGCGCGGCCTGCGGGGTGGTCGCGGCGGCGCTGGTGCTGCCGGTGCGCACGGACCGGCGTACGAACGAGCTGCTGGCGACGGTGCTGGACCGGCTGGGCGGGGTGACGCGGGCGGCCGTCGACCAGTTGAGCGGCGCGGCTCCGGTGGACCTGCTGGAGCAGGCGCGCGACCTGGACCAGGCGCTGGCGGACCTGCGGGCCTCGACGCAGCCGCTGACCCATCCGATCACCCCGTTGCGGACCCGGCGGGACACCGCCCGCTATGTGGTGGCGCTCCTGGAGACGTGCGCGTACCACGCGCGCTCGCTCGCGGCGACGGCCGAGCTGCTGCCCACGAAGCCGTCGATCGCGGCGGATCCGCGGCTGCGCGGGGTGGGGGCCAGGATCGTGCACAACATCGGGGCGATCCGGGAGCGGGTGGCGGACCCGCGGGCCACGGCGGAGGTCGAGACCGGTCCGAGCATCGCGTCGCTGCTGGAGCCGGGCACGCTCGCGGCCCCGCGCTACGGGCATGTGACCGACCGGGTGCTGCGGCATCTGCAGCGGCTGGACGAGGCGGTGATGGGTCTGGCGCGGCCGCTCGGGGTGCCGGTCGGTCCGCGCGAGGCGCGAGGCGCGGTGCGGGAGGGCGGGAGAGGGGGAGAGCGGGAGGGCGGGAGCGCGGGGTGAAACGGGTCACCCGTCCCCGCGGACGAGTACCCGACGCACAGAAGATGGTTTATCGTTCATTCACACGTGGGCATGGAGTCGATCCTTGAGTCCTCCTGCACCGCGGTTTTACGGCCCTGGCTGGTTTCCCCCGTCCAGCCAGGGCTCTTTCATGCCGTGCGGCGGATCGTCGCGCCGTCTTCACCCGCCCGAGGTGCCCGGGGCGGCCGCAGCGGCTGAAATGGGCGTAGGGAGAACACCGGAAACCCCCGCCGGCGAGGAGCCCTGTGCCATGACCAAAGCGATAAAGCTGTTGACCGCCCTGCCGCAACCGCAGCGCGAACGTCTGATGGAGCTGGCGCACGAGGTGTCCTTCCCGGAGGACACCCGGATCTTCGAGGCGGGCGGCACGGCCGACCGCTTCTGGGTCATCCGCTCCGGCGCGGTCAACCTCGATCAGCAGGTCACCCCGCAGCGGCGGGTCACCGTGGCGACCCTGGGCGCCGGCGACCTGCTCGGCTGGTCGTGGCTTTTCCCGCCGTACACCTGGGACTTCGGCGCGGTGGCCTTCAGCCAGGTGCGGGCCTACGAGTACGACGCCTCGGCGGTGCTCGCCCTGTGCGTGGAGGACCCGCTGCTGGGGCTGTCGCTGGTGCGGACCGTCGCGGAGGTCCTCGCCCACCGGCTGGAGACCACGCGGGGCCGGCTGATGGAGCAGTACTCGCTCCACCGGCGCGGCTCCCTGTAGGCGTCAGATCCGGTAGCGGCGCAGCGCCGGGACGGCGGCGGCCAGGCCCAGCATGACGGCGACGACGAGGAGGCCGCCGCCCGCCACGGCGGCCCTCGGCCCGAAGGCGGCGCCCGCGGTGCCGTGCAGCACGTCGGCCAGGCGCGGTCCGCCCGCGACCACGACGGTGAACACGCCCTGCATCCGGCCGCGCATCTCGTCGGTGGCGGCCGACAGCAGGATCGCCCCGCGGAAGACCATGGAGACCATGTCGGCGACGCCCCCGGCGGCGAGGAAGGCGAGGGCGACCCAGAGGTTGCGGCTCAGCCCGAACCCGGCGACGGCCACGCCCCAGCCGACCACCGCCCAGACGACCATCCAGCCGTGCCGCCGGGCCCGCGAGAAGGTGCCGGAGAGCAGGCCGCCGACCACCGCGCCGACCGGGATGCCGGCGAAGAGCACACCGAGCGCGAGTCCCTCGCCGTACGAGGCGTAGGTCTCGGCGGCCAGCTGCGGGAACAGGGCGCGGGGCATGCCGAGGACCATGGCGATGATGTCGGCGAGGAAGGACAGCAGCAGCACCTTGTGCAGGGCGATGTAGCGGAAGCCGGCCGCGATCTCCCGCCAGCCGGCGCGGCGGGAGACGCTCTCGCCGAGCGGCGGCAGCGGGGGCAGCCTGTACACGGCCCACACGGTGACGCACAGGGCGAGGGCGTCGACGAGGTACAGCACGGGCAGGCCGACGACCGGGATCAGCACACCGGCGAGCAGCGGTCCCGCGACCAGGCCGGTCTGCATCACGGTCGAGCCGAGGGCGTTGGCCGCGGGCAGTTCGTCCGCGGGGACGAGACGGGCGATGGAGGCGCTGCGGGCCGGGGAGTTGAGGCCGAAGAACGCCTGCTGGAGGGCGAGCAGCACCATCAGGACGACGACCGAGTCGAGTCCTCCGGCGGCCTGGGCCCAGAACAGCAGCGAGGTCGCGGCGATGCCGACGTTGGTGACGAGCAGCAGTTTGCGGCGGTCCACGGTGTCGGCGATCGCGCCGCCCCACAGCGCGAACACGACCATGGGCACGAGTCCGGCGAGGCTGGACCAGCCGACCCAGGCCGAGGACTGCGTGATGTCGTAGATCTGCTTGGGCACGGCGACGGCGGTGAGCTGGCTGCCGACCGCGGTGACGACGGTCGAGGACCACATCCGGCGGAAGGCGGGGCGGCGCAGCGGGCGGGTGTCCATCGCCCACCGTCGCCAGCCGCGGTGGGGCGGGGGCGGTGGGTCGGCCGGGTCGGTCGTGCTGTCGGGGGCGGTACTGCTCTCGCTGGTGTCCACGGAGTTCCTGGTTGGTCGCTACATCTTTCGAGTCGGAGCTCACTATCGCAGCAACTCCTGTGGCTGCCGAAACGGTTCTCACGATCCGGCGACGAGCAGTGCGCCGAGGGCGAGCATGGTGGTGGCGACCAGGCCGTCCAGGACGCGCCAGGCGGCGGGCCGCGCGAGGAGGCGGCCGAGCAGCCGGGCGCCGAAGCCGAGGGCGGCGAACCAGCACAGGCTGGCGAGGGCGGCGCCGAGGCCGAAGGTCCAGCGCAGCGGGCCGCGGTCGGCGGCGAGGGAGCCCAGCAGGAACACGGTGTCCAGATAGACGTGCGGATTGAGCCAGGTCATCGCCAGGCAGGTGAGGACCGCGCGTCTGCGGGAGCCGGCGGCCTCGCCCTCGGCGCGCAGACCGGTGCCGGGCCGCAGGACCCGGCGGGCGGCGAGGGCGCCGTAGCAGAGCAGGAAGGCGCCGCCGACCAGGCCGACCGCCCGGACCGCGCCGGGCCACGCCACCACCACGGCGCCGACGCCGCCGACGCCCAGGGAGATGAGCAGGGCGTCGGACAGGGCGCAGATGGCGACCACCGCGAGGACCGCGTCACGGCGGATGCCCTGGCGCAGGACGAACGCGTTCTGGGCGCCGATGGCGACGATGAGGGAGAGACCGGTGCCGAATCCTGCGGCCGCGGCGGTCAGGGCGTGGGACATGCCGTCGACGCTAGGCAATCGATCACTGTAGGTACAGCTAAAGATTTTTACGTACCATTAGCGACTCTGAAGTGGTCCGAAGCGGGCGGCTTTCGAAGCGGACCGTGCGGGAACGTCGTGGAGAGGACCCGAGATGCTGCCGGAACTGCCTCTCGACCAGGTGCGGACACTGCTGGCCGTGGTGGACGAGGGGACCTTCGACGCGGCGGCCGTCGCGCTGCACGTCACACCGTCCGCGGTGAGCCAGCGGGTCAAGGCCCTGGAGCAGCGGACGGGCCGGGTGCTGCTGCGGCGCACCAAGCCGGTGCGGCCGACGGAGTCCGGCGAGGTGCTGGTGCGCTTCGCGCGGCAGTTGGAGCGGCTGGAGCGGGACGCGCGGGGGGAGCTGGGCATGAGCGGGGCCGGCGAGCCGACCCGGGTGTCGATCGCGGTGAACGCGGACTCCCTGGCCACCTGGTTCCTGGGGGCGCTGCCGAGGGTGCCGCGCGCGTCGCGGCTCTGTTTCGAGCTGCGGCGCGAGGACGAGGACCACACGGCGGCGCTGCTGCGCGAGGGGCTGGTCATGGCGGCGGTGACGTCGTCGCCCGACGCCGTGCCCGGGTGTTCGGTGCGGGCGCTCGGGCGGATGCGGTATCTGCCGGTGGCGACCGGGGAGTTCGCGCACCGGCTGTCCGGCGGGCTCGCGGACGCCCTCGCCGGGGCGCCGGTGGTGGTCTTCGACCGGCGGGACGACTTCCAGGACGCCTTCGTACGGAGCCTGCCCGGCGGACGCGGCGGGGCGAGCGCGCTGCGGCACTACGTGCCCACGTCGGAGGGGTTCGCGGAGGCGGTCGCGGCGGGCCTCGGCTGGGGCATGGTCCCGGAGGTCCAGGCGCTGCCCCTGCTGCGCTCCGGCCGCCTGACCCGGCTGCTCCCGGACCACTGGGTGGACGTCCCCCTGTACTGGCAGCAGTGGAAGCTCGACTCCCCCGCCCTCGCCGCCCTGGCGACAGCCGTCACGGACACCGCCACCGAGACCCTGCGCCCCGCTTCACCGGAGTGAGGCGTGTGCCGCGTTCTCACCGTGCGGGAGCCCGGGGACGCTCGGCGGACGGGCCGACTCCGGCCAAAGTCGGTGGCCGTGTTCCGGTGTCCCATCAACCGTCGGTGGCCTTCGATATTGCGGGAATCGTCCGTGGCCCGGGGGGTTTGCGAAGGTCGGTTCTCCGCGCGGTTGCCGTGGAACAGCCTTCCTAATCGTGGCGATGATCATGCTGTGCGACATGATCGACTGGACTACGTTGTTCGGCGTGATCGCCTCTCAACTCTTAGATTCCCAGGGTTCGTTGAATGACGTCCGCAGCGAACTCCAGCATGCCCTCTTCGGGGCCGATGCCAGGATCCATGACCAGTGGTGGAACTTATTCGGGTCTGACGGGTTCTCGTTCCGGGAAGGGCTGACCCACCAGGAGCGTATCGACCTCTCCTACGGCAGACTCCGTCTGGCCGTCGCCGAGGTGCCCGACCCTTGCGCGCTGGCCCTCGATCCCGCGGCCCTGTCGGCCGTGCACGAGCACGCCGGGGTCGCGGACGCGGGCATGGCCACGATGTTGTCGATCCACGTCAATCTGTTCCTCGGCAGCCTCCTCGATCACGATCACGCCGAGCGGGACCTGACCCCCTACGTCCGCATGGATCGGATCGGCACCTTCCTCTGCACCGAGCGCGATCACGGCAACGACGCCCTGCAGTTGGAGACCACCGCCACCCTCGACCGGGAATCCGGTGGGTTCGTGCTCCACACCCCGACCCCGGGCGCCGCCAAATACATGCCCAACACGTCCTCGTCCGGCGGCGCGAAGGACGGCCTCGTGGCCGCCCGGCTGATCATCGACGGCGAGGACCACGGCGTCTTCCTCTTCCTGACCCCCCTCACCGACGACACCGGACGGCATCTGCCGGGTGTGCACGTGCATCGGCTGCCCCAGACGGCCGGCAGCCCCGTGGACCACTGCGAGACGGTCTTCGACCACGTTCGCCTGCCGCATTCCGCGCTGCTCCAGGGCGAGCACGGACGCCTGACCCCACAGGGTGGGTTCACCAGTTCCCTGGGCAGTCCCCGGGCACGGTTCCTGCGGTCGATCGGCCGGGTCACGATGGGCAAACTGTGCATGAGCGCCTACAGCGTGGGGACGATGCGCCACGCGGTGACGGTCGCCGTGCGGCACGCCCACGACCGGATCACGTCCGCGGGGACGAGCAGGCGGCGTGTGCCGTTGTTCGCCCACCGCAGCCATCACGCGCCGCTCCTCGACGCCATCACCACCGCCTACGGGGCCACCCTCCTGCAGAGGCTGGCCGTGCGGACGTGGGTGCAGGCGCCGGACGCCGAACGAGGCGACGCGGAGCGGCTGACGGCCGTCGCGAAGGGCTGGATCACCTGGTCCGCGAGGCGGGTGATGACCGAGTGCCGTGAGCGGTGCGGTGCCCATGGGCTGAAGCTTTCCACCGGCATCGCCTACCAGCTCGCGGCAAATGAGGGAACCATCACCGCCGAGGGCGACAACGTCGTCATATGGGCCAAGGCGGCAGGGGAGATGCTGTTGGGAGGGTACGTCGCTCGACCGGTTGCTGAAGTCCCTCCGGAGGACCGTACGCTCTCCAACTCTCTGCACCTGCAAAATCTGCTGGTGGAATTGGAGCGTCTGCCGCGCGAACGTGCCCAGGAACGGCTGCGGTCGAGGGACGCCGGTAAAGGGCTGGACCGGTGGAACACGACGGTGACGCCCGCCCTCCAGTTCGTCGGCGCGCACGCCCACCGCCTGGCGGCTGAGGAATTGCTGCGGGCGGCGCAGGAGGCGGGTTCTCCTCAGGCGCGAAGTCTGCTCGGCCATGTGCACCGGCTGTTCGCCCTACGGCAGTTGGCCGCGCACAGCGGTGAGCTCCTGGCGGACGGCCGGCTCACCGCCGATCAGGTTCGGCAGCTTCCCGACGCGATCGAGGACACCGTCGTCACACTCCAGCCTCATGCGCTCTCGCTGGTCGCGGCCTTCGACGACTTCGGAGGGGATGAACCACCGCGGCGGCATCCACTGCTCGGGGCCGAGGAGGCGGGCGAAGCGGTGCTGGTCTGAGCGGTCGGTCAAGCGGCGTAGTGCAGGAGTGAGGCGTGCAGGGTGTAGGTGAAGCGGTCACCTGCGCTCACGCGGTGGACGATCTCCTGGCACAGGGTGTGGTACGCGGCTGTCCGATCCGCGTCCAGGGTGATGGCGGTGTCCGGGCCGGTCGGCGCCCCGCGGAGGAGAACCTCCAGCAGGCGGGGCTCGGCCGGTATCCGCATCACCTTCAGTGCGCGGCGGAAGTTCTCGATCGCGCCGGCGTCCGGCAGTTCGTCGAGAATCTCACCCAGCGGGTCGGCCGGGCTCGACCTGGCTCGGGCCAGCATGCGCTGACAAGCCTCCAGCCGTTCCACATGGATCGCGTTCAGGTCCACGGCGTACAAGGGCACGAGTTCACGGCCGTACGCGTCGCTGAGCCTGTATCCCTGCGGGACCTGTTGCGTGGAACGACCGTCCCACGAGAGTTCCTGCCACTGAAGCGGTGCGGGCAGCTGTTGATATATCTCCCCCCAGCCGTCGTAGGCGACACAGATCAATTCGGCCTGCTCCGGCTCCAACTCCCGCACATAGTAGTAGTACAGCTCGTCCAACAGCTTTTCGATGACGTGGAAATGCGCTCTGAACACCCCATCGTCCGGCAACAGGACGTGCATGGAATTCCCTCGGATCATGAGTGAGAAGATGGAAGCCGTCTTCCGGCACGATTTCGTCGGCTGATTTCCCGGAAACAGCCCGGCGAATGCGTTGTCGAACGCTAGCAGACGACCGGCCGGGGGTCGGACCGCCGGTGAACGACACTGGCTCAGTGCTGGATCAGGCCGCCGACCGGGACGGTGGCGACGTGGCCGGTCGCCGGGAGGGTCCGGGCCAGGGTGAGGCCGATGTCGACCAGGGATGACCGTCGTAGGCCGGCGACTTCGGGGATCGGGGTCCAGCGCGACTCGGCGATGGCGCCGTTGGGCTCCGGCCGCAGTCGGCCGCCGGTGATACGGACCTGGTAGAAGACGCCGACGTTCTGGTGCTCCGGTCCGCCGGGGACGGCCCGTTCGGCGGCCGGGATCACCCTGGAGTCCACACCCAGCAGCCGCTCGACCACCGCGTCGCAGCCCGTCTCCTCGGCGACCTCGCGGATCACCGCGTCGAACGGATCCTCCGCGTGTTCGACCCTGCCGCCCGGAAGGGTCCAGTTGCTCTCGCCCTTCGGCGACACGTGACGGGCGAGCAGCACCCGCCCGCCCTCGATGCACACGGCGTACGCCGCCGATCGGAAGCTCATTTCTCCCCCGCCTCCGCCAGCGCGTTCCCCGCGCTGTCCAGGAGCATGTCGAGGGCCGTCGGGTAGGCGCTGGTCGGCATGCGGGTCGTCAGCAGGGGGGCCGCCTCCGCGATACGGGGGTGGGTGGTCGTGGGGAGGCGGGCGTACGTCGACGTCCACCGGGCCTCGTCGGCCCTCAGGGACGCGCTCGGCAGGGCCAGGGACGCGGCGTCGAGCGCGGCGAAGGCCAGCGTCTGGTCGATGAACGCGTGGTAGACGCGGACGGTGTCGGCCAGGGGGAACCCGGCGGTGCGCAGGACGTCCAGGACCACCTCGTCGGCGGCGAGTTCATGGGCGCGGCCGGTGACCCGGCTGGTCGTCAGCAGCGCCGCCTGCGGATGGGCGACGTACGCGGCGTGGATGCGCAGCCCGATCTCCCTCAGGTCGGCCCGCCACCGTCCCGTGCGCCCCCAGCCGTCGAGCGCCCGCCCGATCAGCGCGTCTCCGATGGCCAGGGTCAGGTCGTCCATGCCGCGGAAGTAGCGGTACAGGGCGCTCGGGTCGCAGTCCAGGGCCAGCCCGAGCCGGCGCGCGGTCAGCCCGGCGCTGCCGTGCTCGCGCAGCATCCGCAGCGCCGTCTCGACGATCAGCCGCTCCGACAGCACGGTTCCGCTCCGGGTGGGCCTGCGCCTGCGCCGCCGCTCCTCGGGCACCACCGTTTTCGGCACGCTCCGCTCCCTCCCGCCGCCCTTATGCCAACGCCATTGACCTTACGCGAGGCCGCGGCGTTGGATGCCGGGCAGGGCGCCCCCCATACCTCGACGCCGTTTTCGAGAAGGAGATTCGCCATGCGTGTGCTGCTCGTGGGAGCGGGCGGTGTCGGTACCGCCATCACCCGGATCGCGGCCCGCCGCCCGTTCTTCGACCTGATGGTGGTCGCCGACTTCGACCCCGCGCGGGCCGAGGCCGCCGTCGCCGCCCTCGGCCCCGAGGAGGCGCGGTTCCGCGCCGCGCGCGTCGACGCCGGCGACGAGGACGCGGTGGTGCGGCTGCTCGCCGAGCACCGCTGCGACGTCCTCGTCAACGCCACCGACCCGCGCTTCGTGATGCCCCTGTTCCGGGCCGCCCGCACGGCCGGCGCCCGCTATCTCGACATGGCGATGTCCCTGTCCCGGCCGCACGCCGAACGCCCCCACGAGGAGTGCGGGGTGAAGCTCGGCGACGAACAGTTCGCGCAGGCCGACGCGTGGGCGCGGGAGGGTGCGCTGGCGTTGGTCGGGATGGGTGTGGAGCCCGGTCTGTCGGACGTGTTCGCGCGGCACGCCGCCGACGAACTCTTCGACGAGATCGAGGAGATCGGTGTCCGCGACGGCGCGAACCTCACCGTGGACGGCCACGACTTCGCCCCCTCCTTCAGCATCTGGACCACGATCGAGGAGTGCCTGAACCCGCCGGTCGTCTACGAGTCCGGGCGCGGCTGGTTCACCACGGCGCCGTTCAGCGAGCCGGAGGTGTTCGACTTCCCGGCGGGCATCGGCCCGGTGGAGTGCGTGAACGTGGAGCACGAGGAGGTGCTGCTCGTGCCCCGCTGGATCGACGCGCGGCGGGTGACGTTCAAGTACGGCCTGGGCCGGGAGTTCGTCGAGACGCTGCGCACGCTGCACCTGCTGGGCCTGGACCGCACGGAACCGGTGACGGTGCCCGGCCCCGGCGGACCGGTCGCGGTCTCGCCCCGGGACGTCGTCGCCGCCTGTCTGCCCGACCCGGCCACGCTGGGCGGGCGGATGCACGGCAAGACGTGCGCGGGCACCTGGGTGCGGGGCACCAAGGACGGCCGGCCGCGCGAGGTGTACCTCTACCACGTCGTCGACAACCAGTGGTCGATGAGCGAGTACGGGTGTCAGGCTGTGGTGTGGCAGACGGCGGTCAACCCCGTCGTCGCGCTCGAACTCCTCGCCACCGGCGCGTGGTCCGGGTCGGGCGTCCTCGGCCCGGAGGCGTTCCCGGCCCGCCCGTTCCTGGACCTGCTGACGGCGTACGGCTCGCCGTGGGGTCTGCGCGAACAGTGATCCGTCCCCGTCCCGTCCACGGTTCGGGAATGGGGCCGTTTCGTCCGCGCGCCGACCGGTGACCCGGTACTGGACAGCGCCCACCGGAGGCGGAACCGACTCGGACCACAGGTGACATCGATGGACCACTGGCGAGACCACGCCGCATGCCTCGGCGAGGACCCGGACCTCTTCTTCCCCATCGGCAGTACGGGCCCGTCGCTGGCCCAGACCCGGCAGGCCAAGGCGGTGTGCGAGGGCTGCCCCGTCCGGGAGCCCTGTCTACGCTGGGCCCTGCGCACCGGCCGGACCACGGGCATCTGGGGCGGCACGACGGAGGCCGAACGCCGGGTCGTCGCCCGCCGGTCCGCCGTCTGACCCCCGCCCCCGCGCGGCGGGCCGACGGCCGGTGTGCGTGAGAGGGCGTCAGGTGTCCTCGGGGGCGGGGGCGGCCGGGAGGCGGAGGGTGAACGAGGCTCCCCGGCCCGGTTCGCTCGTCACGTCCGCCGTGCCGCCGTGGGCGGCCATGAGGTGGCGGACGATCGGGAGGCCGAGGCCGCTGCCCCCGGTGCGCCGGCTGCGGGACTTCTCCGCGCGCCAGAACCGCTCGAAGACGTGCGGGAGATCGTCGGCCGCGATGCCGCTGCCGGTGTCGGTGACCGTGAACACCACCCGCTCGCCGTCCCGGCGGGCGGCGAGCGAGACCGTGCCCCCGGCGGGCGTGTGCCGCAGCGCGTTGGAGACGAGGTTGCCGAGCGCCTGCCGCATCCGCACCGGGTCGGCGTCCAGCCAGGGGGCCTCCTCGGTCCGTGCGCGCAGGGTGACGCCGGCCGCGTCGGCGGCCGGCCGGTGGGCGGCGGCGACCTGGTCCAGCAGGTCCTCGGCGCGGACCGGTTCACGGTGCACGCGCAGGGTGCCCGCGTCGGCCGCGGCGAGGTCCTGGAGGTCGTCGATGATCCGCTGGAGGACCAGCGCCTCCTCGTGCAGCGACTCCAGCAGCGCCGGGTCGGGGTCGACCACCCCGTCACGGGTGACCTCCAGCCAGCCCCGGATGTTGGTGAGCGGGCTGCGCAGTTCATGGGCGATGTCGCTGACCATCGCCTTGCGCTGGGCCTCCAGCCGTTCCCGGCGCTCGGTCAGGTCGTTGAACGCCTCGGCCAGGATGCCGGTCTCGTCCCGGGTGGTCACCGGGACCCGTACGTGCAGGTCGGGCGGCTGCTGCGCCGCGGCGGTCAGCGCGCGCAGGGGACGTACGAGCCGGGTGGCGACCACGGCGGTGACGACGACGGTCACCGCGAGGACCAGGCCGACCGCGCCGACGACCTTGGCCTTGTTCTTCGGCGACATGTCGAAGCGCGCGGTGGGCTGGTCGCCGATGCCGAGGAAGAGCTCGGCCACCGGGGCGACATAGGGGTCGAGCTGCGCGCGGTACGCGGTGTCGATGCAGCCCTGGACGGCCTTCGGATCCAGCTCGCCCGCCTTGGCGTACTTCGCGGTGACGATACGGCTGCTCGGGGTGCCGGAGCGGGTCGGGTCGAAGATGAGGTAGAGCGGCGACCCGGCGTCCAGTCCCCTGCTGTCGAGGCAGGCGCGGGTGCCGTCGGTCAGCGCGTTGATGGCCTTGTCCTCGGTGGGCGTGGGGTTGTTCAGCTCGTAGCCGCAGTCGCCCGGGACGTAGTCGAGGGCCGGCTTGCCGTCGGAGCCGACGAGGTAGGGGCGCCCGGCGGGGGTGCGCGTGATCGTCGTGTCGATGCTCTGCCGCGCGAAACAGGAGTGGCGTTTGCCCGCGAGGGCGTCCAGCCGGTCGCGTTCGTTCCCGGTGAGCCGGTACGGGCCGACCACGCGCGGGTCGACACCGCTGAGCTGCGCCCCGGTCTCCGTGTAGGTGTCGGTGTGCAGGGGGTCGACGGCCGCGGCGGGGCTGGGCGGCAGGGAGGTGCCGCGCGGCGCGGAGTCGGCCAGCGGCATCCGGTCGCCGGTGGTCAGGGCGATGCGCCGGCCGGTCTGGGCGGCCAGGGCGCGGACGGTGGGGCCGACGCCCGACCAGTCGCGGTGGGTGGCGGCGTAGCCACTGAGCCGGGCGAGGATGCTGTTGTCGGCGGCGAGGCCCTGGCCCTGCTCCTCCTTGAGGGCGCTGGTGGTGGTGGTCACGGCGAGCCAGGCGGTGGCCGCGACCGAGCAGACCGCGATGAGCGCCGAGGTGATCAGCAGCCGTACGAGCAGCCGTTTGCGCAGCGGTATGCGGCGCTTCACGGCCGGCCGCCGCTCAGCTTGTAGCCGACGCCGAACACGGTCAGCAGCCGCGCCGGCCTGCGCGGGTCGGCCTCGATCTTGCGGCGCAGGTTCATGATGTGGACGTCGACGGCCCGTTCGGTGGAGGACCGGTCGAAGCCGCGGGTGCACTGGAGCAGCTGCCGCCTGGTGAACACCCGGTCGGGCTCGCCCGCCATGGCCAGCAGGATCTGGAACTCGGCCGGGGTGCACTCCACCGGCACCCCGTCGCAGCGCACCTCGTGCCGGACGGGGTCGACGGAGATCCCCGCCGCGCGCACGGCCGGGTCGTCGGGCGGACCGGCGACGGTGCGCCCGCTGCGCCGCAGGATCGTGCGGATGCGGGCCATCAGCTCGCGCGGGCTGTACGGCTTGGTCATGTAGTCGTCGGCGCCCAGTTCGAGGCCGAGCAGCACGTCGTCCTCGGCGGAGCGTGCCGTCAGCATCAGCACCGGGACGTCGTCCTGCCCGTCGGTGCCGCCGCGCAGCACCCGGCACACCCCGAAGCCGTCGATCACCGGCAGCATCAGGTCCAGGACGACGAGGTCGGGCCGCAGCCGCCGGGCGGCGTCGAGGGCCGCCGCCCCGTCGTGGACCACCGTGGCGGTGTGCCCCTCGGCCAGCAGGGAGCGGCGTATCAGTTCGGCCTGCATCTCGTCGTCCTCGGCGACCAGTACGTGTGCGCACACGCGGCGGATCCTAGTTCGCCAGTTCGCTCAGCGGGCGAGCCAGTCGGCGTACCCCATGACGACGACGGGGTGCCGCCCCGGGTCGAGGGTGCGCACCAGCTCCTTCATGTGCGCCTTGGCGATGCTGACGCAGCCGTGGGTGGGGCCGCCGTGGTCGACGTGCAGCCAGATGCCGCCGCCCCGCTCCGGGCCCATGGGGCGGGTCCAGTCCAGCGGGGAGGTGCCGGGCCGGCGGTTGTAGTCGATGGCGACGACGTAGTCGAAGGACCCGGCCAGCGGCTCGCCCTCGAAGCCGGTGCCGGGCGAGGTGAAGCCGCCGGAGTGGTGGTACGGCAGCCGGGCGCCGGGGTCGCTCAGCAGACCGCCGGCGTCGCTGAGGGTGAAGACGCCGGTGGGCGAGCGCAGGTCGCCGACCATGTGGTGGCCGCTCCAGCCGCGCAGGGCGTTGTGCGCGGGCCAGTGGGCACCGGGCTGCCAGCCGTCGTCGGTGCGTTCGTGGAGCACGACGTCGGACACCGGGGAGTCCTTGCCGCGCCCGGTCACCACGACCGCCTGCTCGCTCCGGTCGGGTATCGCGGCCCTGGTGCGGGGGCCGAGACCGGCTATCGGGCGGGGGCCCGCCTGGGCGCTTCCGTCGGCCGCGGGGGCGGCCGGGCGGGCGGGGGTCGTGGTCGTGGGGGTGGAGGAGCGCGGAGTGGTCTCCGCGCCGCCGCCGCAACCGCTCAGCACGAGCGGGGTCGAGAGCAGCGCGACGGCGGTTCTGCGAGTGATCATGTGTCGACCTTCGCCGACACATGTGAGGAACTGGTCAGTTTCTAGGCGCGGTTCGGTTTGCCGCTCTGATACAGCCAGGTGTGGAACAGATCGTCCAGGTTCTTCCCCGAGATGCGCTCGGCGAGGCCGATGAACCGGGCCGTGGTGCCGTGCCCGGCGCGGTGCTCGGTGGCCCAGGCGCGCAGGATGCGGAAGAAGGCGGGGTCGCCGACGGCCCCGCGCAGTTCGTGCAGGGTCATGGCGCCGCGGTCGTAGACGGGGCTGCCGAAGATGTGGGCGCCGCTGCCGGGGTCGCCGGGCGGGAACGCCCACAGGCGGTCGCTCGCCGGGCGGGCGTAGAGCGCGTCGAACGTCTTCTGGGCGCTGTCGCCGCCGTGCTGCTCGCCGTAGAGCCACTCGGCGTAGGTGGCGAAGCCCTCGTTGAGCCAGATGTCCTTCCAGGCGGTGAGGGAGACGGAGTCGCCGAACCACTGGTGGGCGTTCTCGTGGACGAGGGTCGACAGGCTGGGCGCGGAGTCGTAGACGGGCCGGGTCTGGGTCTCCAGGGCGTAGCCGACGTCGGGGGCGCGGTCGACGATCGAGCCGGCGGCGCGGAAGGGGTAGGGGCCGAAGAGGCGGCTCTCCCACTCCAGGACGGAGGGGAGTTTCTTCAGGACGGGTGCGGCGGCGCTCGCCTCGCGCGGGTCGACGGCGTTGTAGACCTGGATGCCGTCGCGGGTGGTGTACCGCTCGACCTGGAAGGTGCCGACGGTGGCGGTGGCCAGGTAGGCGGCCATGGGTTCGCTCTGGCGCCAGTGGAAGGTGGTGCGGCCGTGGGCGGTGTGCTGCGCGACGAGGACGCCGTTGGCGACGGCGGTGCGGCCCTGGGGGACGGTGAGGGTGAAGTCGTAGGTGGACTTGTCCGTGGGGTGGCTGTTGGACGGGAACCAGGTCATGGCGCCCTGGGGTTCGCCCGCGACGAACGCGCCGTCGTCGGTGGGGATCCAGCCGTCCGGTGAGCCGTCGGGGTCGGTGACCGGGCCGGGGGTGCCGCGGTAGGTGACGGCGATCTTGAAGTCCTGGCCCTTGCGCAGGGCGTGGCGCGGGGTGACGACGAGTTCCTGGCCGTCGGCGCGGTGGGCGGCGGCGGTCCGGTCGACGGTGACGGCGGTGACGTCGAGCCCCTTGAGGTCGAGGTCGAAGCGGGTCAGGGGCTGGGTGGCGCGGGCGGTGAGGACCGCGGTGCCGTCGAGCCGGCGGGTGGTGGTGTCGTAGCCGAGCGTGAGGTCGTAGTGGCGGACGTGGTAGCCGCCGTTGCCGCTGAGCGGGAAGTACGGGTCGCCCGCGCCGGCCGCGCCGGTGGTGCCGGCCGCGGCCGTTCCCGCGGCGGCGAGCAGGGCCGCGAGGGCGACCGGGACGGTGGCGAGGACCGTCGTACGGCCCAGGAGCGTGTGCTGTCGTCCTGCGGCCTGTGCTCTGCGTCGCGTCACGTGCGGCTCCTTCGCTGCCTTCGCTGCCGGGGAGGACGGCCGGTGTTCGATCTTCCCCAGGGTAGGGGCGGGGGGCGTCCGGTTCCCCCAGGATCGGGTCAAGTCACGCCGCGTGGCCTCCCGGCCGTGCGTGCCGCCGGGGTTACGCTCGCGGGACCGTCCGCGACCCGGGAGGAGCCCGCCGTGAGCGTGCGTGTGCGCCGGATCTACGAACCGCCCGAGGCGGACGACGGGCTGCGTGTCCTGGTCGACCGGCTGTGGCCGCGCGGGCTCGCCAAGGACGCGGCCCGGGTCGACGAGTGGCCGAAGGGCCTCACCCCGTCGACGGAGCTGCGCCACTGGTTCCACGACGGCGGGTCCTACGAGGAGTTCACCCGCCGTTACGAGGCGGAGCTGGCCGCTCCCGGGGCGGCGGGCCCGCTGGCGGACCTGCGGGAGTCGGCCGGGCAGGGACCGGTGACCCTGCTGACCGCCTCCCGCGACCCGGACCGGAGCCACGCCTCGGTCCTGGCCCGCCTCCTGCGGAACTGACGGCCCGGCCGGTCTCCCGGCCGTCCGGCCCGCCAGGACCGATCGGCCGGACCGATCGGCCGGACCGGTCCGCGGGCCGGTCCACCCGTCGAGTTCCTCGCCGGGGCCACACGCCCGGCCTGTCCGACCGGCCCGCCCGCGACGTCCGGCCGGCCGGTGCCCCCGCGACCGCCCTCAGCCCGTCTGGGCCGCTGCCGCCCGGCCCGCCGCCCGGCCGGAGAAGAGGCAGCCGCCCAGGAAGGTGCCCTCCAGGGCGTTGTAGCCGTGGACCCCGCCCCCGCCGAAGCCCGCGACCTCGCCGGCCGCGTACAGGCCGGGGACGGGGGTCCCGTCGGCGCCGAGGGCGCGGGAGTCGAGGTCGGTCTGGATGCCGCCGAGGGTCTTGCGGGTGAGGACGTGCAGCTTGACGCCGATCAGGGGGCCGGCCGAGGGGTCCAGGATGCGGTGCGGCGCGGCCACCCGGCCGAGCCGGTCGCCGATGTAGCGGCGGGCGTTGCGGATGCCCTGGACCTGGGAGTCCTTGCTGTACGGGTTTGCCATCTGGAGGTCGCGGGCCTCGATCTGGCGGCGCACCTCGCCCGCGTCGAGGAGCGGCTTGTCGGTGAGCCCGTTCATCTTCTCGACGAGCCGCTCCAGCGTGCCGGCGGTCACGAAGTCGGCGCCGTGCCGCAGGAAGTCCTGCACGGGTCCCGGCGCCCCCTTGCCGAGCAGCCGGTCGCGCAGCACCGCCTTGCGGTCCTTGGCGGTGATGTCCGGGTTCTGCTCGGAGCCCGAGAGGGCGAACTCCTTCTCGACGATCTTCCGGGTGAGTACGAACCAGGAGTGGCCGTGGGCGGCGATGTCCTCGGTGGTGCGCAGGTGGCGCAGGGTGCCGAGGGTGTCGTAGCCGGGCAGGCAGGGGTCGGGCAGCCGCCGGCCGAGCGCGTCGAGCCAGATGGAGGAGGGCCCCGGCAGGATGCGGATTCCGTGGCCGGGCCAGACCGGGTTCCAGTTGCGCACGCCCTCGGTGTAGTGCCACATCCGGTCCCGGTTGACGAGCCGTGCGCCGGCCGTGGCGCTGATGTCCAGCATCCGGCCGTCGACGTAGGCGGGGACGCCGGTGACCATCTCGGCGGGGGGCGTGCCGAGGCGCGCGGGCCAGTGGCGGCGGACCAGGTCGTGGTCGGCGCCGATGCCGCCGCTGGTGACGATCACGGCCTGGGCGGTGAGTTCGAAGTCGCCCACGCGCTCGCGGCCGGAGGGGACGCCGCGCGGGGCGTCGTCGGGGGCGAGGAGCGTACCGCGCACCCCGCGCGCCTCGCCGTCCTCGACGACCAGTTCGTCCACGCGGTGGCGGTGGTGGAAGGTGAGCAGTCCGTCGCGGGCGGCCTGCCGGGCGTGGGCCACGAAGGGCTCCACGACGCCGGTGCCGGTGCCCCAGGCGATGTGGAAGCGGGGCACGGAGTTGCCGTGTCCGTCGGCCCGCAGGTCGCCGCGTTCGGCCCAGCCGACGGTGGGCAGCAGGGAGATGCCGTGGCCCTCCAGCCAGGTCCGCTTCTCGCCGGCCGCGAACTCGACGTAGGCGCGGGCCCAGCGCACGGCCCAGGAGTCCTCGTCGTCGAGCCGGTCGAAGCGGGCGCTGCCCTGCCAGTCGCTCCAGGCGAGGTCGAAGGAGTCCTTGACGCCGAGGCGGCGCTGCTGGGGGGAGTCGACGAGGAAGAGCCCGCCGAAGGACCAGAACGCCTGCCCGCCGAGGTTGGCGGCGTTCTCCTGGTCGACCAGGGCGACGCGCCTGCCCCGGCTGGTGAGTTCGTGCGCCGCGACCAGGCCGGCGAGGCCCGCTCCGACGACGATGACGTCCGCGTCCATGCGTCCGTTCCCTTCCCTAGTCGGCTCGTTCGGGGGCGCCGCCGTCGGTCAGCAGCGCGGTGAGCAGTCGTCCCAGCCAGGCGCGGGCACGCCCGACGTCCCGGTCGAGGAGCAGTTGGACGGTGACCCCGTCGTACGCGGCGACCACGGCGTGGGCCGCACCGTCGACGCCGCCGAGGACGGCGGGCGGTCCGGCGCGTCCCCGGGCCCGGAAGAGCCGGTCGGCGATCGCGTTCCTCAGGCGCGCCCGGTGGTCGAGGAGCGCGCGGGCCACGTCGGGGTCACGGGCGGCGTGGACCAGGAAGTCCGTCTTCACCAGGAGCCAGTCCACGTCGAGGAGGAGGATCTCGGTCACCCGCTCGACGGTGGCGGGGACGTCGAGGTCGTCCCCGTCGAGGGCGAGGGCCTGTGTCACCTGCTCGGCGATGAGGTCGGCGCGCTGCCGGTAGAGGGCGAAGAACAGCTCGTCCAGGGTGGCGAAGTTCGAGTAGAAGGCGCCCCTGCTGAACCCGGCGGCCTCGCAGACCTCCTCGATGGAGACCCGGCCGAAGCCCTTGGCGGCGAACACGGTGAACGCGGCGTCGAGCAGCCGCGCGCGGGTGTGCACCCGGCGCCGGGTCACGCGCCCGGCGGTCCGTTCCGTCATCGCCGTGCCTCCGTCCGTCATCGCCGCCCTCCGTTCGATGCGCGAATGTATCCGATACACCGATGTATCGAAAGGGGGCGATCCCACATTCAAAGGGAACAAATTTTCGATTAGGGAGTACGCTGGCCCCATGGCCACGCACCTCCAGGGCTCCCTGTTCGACCAGACCGACGAGCTGCGGCTCGGCCCGCTCACCGGGGCACGCAGGACCGGGCTGCGGCACGGCGCCTGGATCGACGTACTGCCCGGCTGGCTGAGCGGCGCCGACGCCCTGTTCGAACGGCTCGCCCAGGACGTCCCGTGGCGCGCGGAGCGGCGCACGATGTACGACAACGTGGTCGCCGTACCCCGCCTGCTCGCCTTCTACGGCGCGGGCGAGGCGCTGCCGCACCCGGTGCTCACCGAGGCGCGGGACGCGCTCACCCGGCACTACGCCGCCGAGCCGGGCGAGCCGTTCACCACGGCCGGGCTGTGCCTCTACCGCGACGGGCGGGACAGCGTCGCCTGGCACGGCGACCGGACCGGGCGCGGCTCCCGCGAGGACACGATGGTCGCGATCCTCTCCGTCGGCGCACCCCGCGATCTGCTGCTGCGTCCCGCGCACGGCGGCGGAGAAACGATTCGGCACGCACTCGGGCACGGGGACCTCGTCGTGATGGGCGGCTCCTGCCAGCGGACCTGGGAGCACTGCGTCCCGAAGTCCGCACGCGCCGCGGGCCCCCGCGTCAGCGTCCAGTTCCGTCCGCACGGCGTGCGCTGAACGGCCCGTACCCCGCCCGGCACGCCGTCGCGGACATCTGGTTGGCTGTTCCCCACGGGGCCTGACGACCACCACTCGGAGAGACCATGACGCCGGACGTACACCAGGTCGCCGACGGCACCTATCTCGTGCACGGCAGCCACACCAACTGGGTGATCCTCACCGAAGGGGACGCCGCGACCCTCGTGGACACCGGGTACCCCGGGGACCGGCGCCAACTGCTCGAGTCGCTGGAGGCGGTGGGCAGCTCCGCCAAGGCCGTCGAGGCCGTGCTGATCACCCACGCGCACAACGACCACCTCGGCTCGGCCGAGCACCTGCGCCGGACCCACGGCACGCCCGTCCTCCTCCACCCCGCCGAAGTCCCGCACGCGCGGCGGGACTTCCTCCAGCAGGTGACGCCCGCGGCGGTGCTGCGCAACGCCTGGCGGCCGGGGGTCCTGCCGTGGCTGACACACGTCCTGCGGGTCGGCGGCACCGCGCAGCACCCGGTGACCGCGCCCGAGGGGTTCCCCGCCGACGGCCCGCTCGACCTGCCGGGCCGGCCGGTGCCCGTGCACACCCCGGGCCACACGGACGGCCACACCGCCTACCACCTGCCCGGCCTCGGCGTGGTGATCTCCGGCGACGCCCTGGTCACCGGCCACCGCACCACCCGCACCGAGGGCCCGCAGATGCTGCTCGGCATGTTCCACCACGAGCGCTCCCGGGCCCTGGAGTCGCTGGACGTGCTCGCCGGCCTCACCGGCGACACCCTGCTGCCCGGACACGGACCGGTCCACCGCGGCAGCGTGCGGGCCGCCGCCGAACTGGCCCGGGAGCGGGCGCTCTGACCTCGCGCGTCCGGCCTTAGGGTTCGGGCATGGCATTGCAGATCAGCGCCACCAATCCGGAGCATCCCGCGCTCCTGCTCGAACTCCCCTGGGACGTCCCGCTGGAGGAGTGGCCCGCGGAGAAGCTCGTGCCACTGCCCCGGGGCATCTCCCGGCACGTGGTCCGCTACGCCCGCGCCGGCGACGAGGTGATCGCCGTCAAGGAGCTGGCGGAGCGGCCCGCGCGGCACGAGTACGAGCTGCTGCGCGACCTCGACCGCCTCGGCATCCCCTCGGTCGACCCGCTCGCCGTGATCACCGGCCGCACCGACCGCACCGGTCAGCCGCTGGAGTCGGTGCTGGTCACCCGACACCTGGGCGGCTCGATGCCGTACCGCTCGATGTTCGAGACGACCCTGCGCCCGGCGACCATGCACCGGCTGATGGACGCCCTCGCCGTGCTGCTCGTGCGGCTGCACCTCGCCGGGTTCGCCTGGGGCGACTGCTCGCTGTCCAACACCCTCTTCCGGCGGGACGCGGGCGCCTACGCCGCCTATCTCGTGGACGCGGAGACCGGCGAGCTGCACGCCCGCCTCAGCCCGGGGCAGCGGGACTACGACCTCGACCTCGCGCGCGTCAACATCAGCGGCGAACTGCTGGACCTGGAGGCGTCCGGCGCGCTGCACCCCGCCGTCGACCCGGTCGCCTTCGGCTTCGAGATCTGCACCCGCTACGAGGCGCTGTGGCAGGAACTGACCCGCACCTCGGTGTACCCGGCGGGCAAGTACCACTACATCGAGCGCCGCATCCGGCGCCTCAACGACCTCGGCTTCGACGTCGCCGAGATGCAGATCGAGAACTCCTCCACCGGCGACACGGTCACCTTCGTGCCCAAGGTCGTCGACGCCGGCCACCACCAGCGCCAGCTGCTGCGGCTGACCGGTCTGGACACCGAGGAGAACCAGGCGCGGCGGCTGCTGAACGACCTGGAGAGCTGGATGGCCACCCAGGACGACTACGCCCCGGGCGACCCCCTCGCCGCCCGCCCCGAGGTGCTCGCCCACCGCTGGGTGCGGGACGTGTTCCGCCCGACCGTGCGGGCCGTGCCGCCCGAGCTGCGCGGTTCCATGGACCCGGCGGAGATCTACCACGAGCTCCTGGAGCACCGCTGGTACCTGTCGGAGCGGGCGCAGCACGACATAGGTCTCGACACGGCCGTGCGGGACTACGTCACGACCATCCTGCCCAGGGCGCGCGAGACGCTGGAGCCGACCGTCCCGGAGTGAGTCAGTCGTGCGGCACCACGGCCACCGGGCACTCCGCGTGGTGCAGCACCCCGTGGGCCACCGAGCCGATGCGGGCACCGACCGCGGTGCGGTGCGCGCGGCGCCCGACGACCGTCAGCTGCGCCCGCGCGGCCGCCGCCAGCAGGACCTGGCCGGCGCTGCCCATCTCCACGTGCTCGGTGACCGGCACACCGGGGAAGCGCTCCCGCCACGGGCGCAGGGCGTCCGCGAGGGCCTCGGACTCGTACGGTTCGAGGCCGCCTGCGTCGTCGAGGAGCTTGAGGGAGCCCGGACTGTAGGCGAAGACGGGCGGCAGGGTCCAGGCGCGCACGGCCCGCACGCCCGCGCCGCGGGCGGCCGCCGTCTCGAACGCGAACCGCAGCGCCGCCGCGCTGTCCTCCGGGCCGCCGTGCTGGCCCACGACCACGTCGTGCCCGGCGACCTCCGCGGCGGGCCGGTCCCCTGCGCGCACCAGGACCACCGGGCGGGGCGTCTCGGCGATCACCTGCTGCCCGACGGAGCCCAGCAGGAACCCGACGACCGCGCCGTGGCCGCGCGAGCCCAGCACCAGCAGCTCCGCCCCGGCCGCCGCGGCGAGCAGCGCCCGGTCGGCGGGCCCCTCGACGACGTCCACGGTGACCGCGAGGTCCGGGTGGCGCCCGGCCACCGTACGGGCGGCGTCCGCCATCGCGTCCCGCACCCACCCCCGCTGGGTGTCGCGGTCCCCGGCGCCGGGAGCGTCGTACGCCACGAAGCGCCAGGCGTGCAGCACGCGCAGGGGCAGCCCCCGGCGCACGGCCTCGCGCGCCGCCCAGGCCAGTGCGGCCAGGCTCTCCTCCGTACCGTCGATGCCTGCCGTGATGGGGCGTGCCATGCTCGGGCCTCCTCGTCGCCGTGCCGCGTCAGGGTCAGTCTTACCGGAGCGAAGCCCGGCGAACGCACATACGATGGGCGGGACCGGTGCGGCGCCCGCGTCCCCCCGGACGCACCGTGCCGGAGGATCCGACCACACGGGGTGGGAGACGCATGGCACAGGCCGCCGACACAGCGCGGACCGTCATCATGACCGTGGACGACGACCCGGGGGTCTCCCGTGCCGTCGCCCGGGACCTGAGGCGGCGCTACGGCGAGTCGTACCGGATCGTGCGCGCGGAGTCCGGCTCCTCGGCGCTGGAGGCCCTGCGCGAGCTGAAGCTGCGCGGCGACCTGGTGGCGGTGATCCTCGCCGACTACCGGATGCCGCAGATGAACGGCATCGAGTTCCTGGAACAGGCCCTGGACGTCTACCCGGGCGCCCGCCGCGTGCTGCTGACGGCGTACGCGGACACCAACGCGGCGATCGACGCGATCAACGTCGTCGACCTCGACCACTATCTGCTCAAGCCCTGGGACCCGCCGGAGGAGAAGCTCTACCCGGTCCTCGACGACCTCCTGGAGGCGTGGCACACCAGTGACTACCGGCCGGTGCCGAGCACCAAGGTGGTCGGGCACCGCTGGTCGGCACGCTCCTCGGACGTCAGGGAGTTCCTGGCCCGCAACCAGGTGCCCTACCGCTGGTACTCGGTGGAGGAGCCCGAGGGCGGGCGGCTGCTCGCCGCCGCCGGGCAGGACGCGCAGCGGCTGCCGCTGGTGATCACCCCGGACGGTTCCGTGCTGGTCGAGCCGGAGACGCCTGAGCTGGCCGCGCGGGTGGGCCTGGCGACGACCCCGGCGGCCGACTTCTACGACCTCGTCGTGATCGGCGGCGGCCCGGCCGGGCTCGGCGCCGCGGTGTACGGGGCGTCGGAGGGCCTGCGGACCGTGCTCGTGGAGCGTTCCGCGACCGGCGGCCAGGCCGGGCAGAGCTCACGCATCGAGAACTACCTGGGCTTCCCCGACGGGGTCTCCGGCGCCCAGCTCACCGGCCGGGCGCGGCGGCAGGCGGCGCGGTTCGGCGCCGAGATCCTCACCACGCGCGAGGTGACGGGCCTGGAGGTCAACGGCTCGGCCCGGGTGGTGCGCTTCGCGGACGGCTCGTCGGTCGCCGCGCACAGCGTGATCCTGGCGACGGGCGTGCAGTACCGGCAGCTGGCGGCCGAGGGCTGCGCCGACCTGACCGGCTGCGGGGTGTTCTACGGCTCGGCGCTCACGGAGGCGTCCTCCTGCCAGGGACAGGACGTGTACATCGTGGGCGGCGCCAACTCGGCCGGGCAGGCCGCGATGCACCTGGCCCGGCACGCCAAGTCGGTGACGCTGCTGGTGCGCGGGCCCGATCTGACGGCGTCGATGTCGTACTACCTGATCCAGCAGATCAGCGAGGCGCCGAACATCACGGTGCGCTGTCACACGGTCGTCGACGCCGCGCACGGCTCGGACCACCTGGAGCGGCTGACGCTGCGGCACGTGGTGAGCGGGGAGAGCGAGTACGTCGACGCCCAGTGGATGTTCGTGTTCATCGGCGCGGCCCCGCTGACCGACTGGCTCGACGGGACGGTCCTGCGCGACGGGCGCGGGTTCATCCTGGCCGGGCCCGATCTGACCGCCGACGGACGGCCTCCGGCGGGCTGGGAGCTGGACCGGCCGCCGTACCATCTGGAGACCAGTGTCCCCGGCGTGTTCGTGGCGGGCGACGCGCGCGCCGAGTCCGCGAAGCGTGTCGCGTCCGCCGTAGGAGAGGGAGCGATGGCTGTGATGCTCGTCCACCGGTATCTGGAGCAGTCGTGAGCGGCCGGCCGATGCCGTGCAACGCCCAGGAGATCGGCGCGCTGTTCCTGTTCGAGAAGCTGGAGCCGGAGCAGCTGGGCCGGCTGTGCAGCGAGGGCCGGGTGGAGCTGTTCGACCCGGGGCCGGTGTACGCCGAGGGTGATCCGGCGACCTGCTTCTACGTGATGATCGAGGGCACGGTCGTGCTGTCGCGGCGGGTCGGCGACGACGACGTCGAGGTCAACCGGACCTCGCAGCCCGGGGTGTACGCGGGCGCCATGCAGGCGTACATCGGGGAGCGGGTTCCCCAGGCGTACAACAACTCGATGCGAGTGACCGGGCCGACCCGGTTCTTCGTGCTGCCCGCGGACACGTTCGCCGCCATCATGCGCGAGTGGTTCCCGATGGCGGTGCACCTGCTGGAGGGCCTGTTCTTCGGGTCGAAGAACACCCAGGCCATGATCGGTCAGCGGGAGCGGCTGCTGGCGCTGGGCTCGTTGTCGGCGGGTCTGACGCACGAGCTGAACAATCCGGCCGCGGCGGCGGTCCGGGCGACCTCGACGCTGCGCGAGCGGGTGGCGAAGATGCGGCGCAAGCTGGCCGTGATCGCCGAGGGGCCGTTCTCCCGCGAGGCGCTGGCGAGCCTCATGGAGATCCAGGAGCGCACCGCCGAGCGGGTCGCCAAGGCGCCCTCGCTCGGCCCGCTGGAGGCCAGCGACCGCGAGGACGCCCTCACCGACTGGCTGGCGGACCGCGGCGTCGACAACGGCTGGCAGCTCGCGCCGACGTTCGTGCAGGCCGGTCTGGACGTGGACTGGCTGGAGCAGGTGGCGGCCACCGTGGGCGAGGAGATCCTGCCCGGGGCGGTCGGGTGGCTGAACTACACCATCGAGACCGAGCTGCTGATGAACGAGATCGAGGACTCCACGACCCGGATCTCGCACCTCGTCGACGCGGCCAAGCAGTACTCGCAGCTGGACCGGGCGCCCTACCGGGTGGTGGACGTGCACGAACTGCTGGACAGCACCCTGCTGATGCTGTCGGGCAAGATCGGCCCGGCCATCGAGGTCGTCAAGGAGTACGACCGTGCGCTCCCGCCGGTCCCGGCGTACCCGGCGGAGCTCAACCAGGTGTGGACCAACCTGATCGACAACGCGGTCTCGGCGATGCGCGGCGACGGCGAGCAGGGCACGCTGACCGTCCGCACCGCCCTGGACCACGAGCGCATCCTGGTCGAGTTCCGCGACACCGGGCCCGGCATCGCGCCGGAGATCAGGGGCCGTATCTTCGACCCGTTCTTCACCACGAAGCCGGTCGGCGAGGGCACCGGGCTCGGCCTGGACATCTCGTGGCGGATCGTCGTCAACAAGCACCACGGCACCCTCCAGGTGGAGTCGGCGCCGGGCGACACCCGCTTCCAGGTCCTGCTCCCCCTGACCGCCGAGTCCCCCGAGGAGGCAGCATGAGCGGCGACGCCGCGATCGACCCGAGCGCCGTGCCGAGCGGCACCGGCTGCGTGGAGTGCGACGAGGTCGACGGGTGGTGGTTCCATCTGCGGCGCTGCGCGCAGTGCGGGCACATCGGCTGCTGCGACGACTCGCCCGGCAAGCACGCCACCGCCCACTTCCACTCCACCGGGCACCCGGTGATCCGCAGTTTCGAGCCGGGCGAGGAGTGGTTCTGGAACTACGGGACGGACGAGCTGTACGAGTCCGGTCCCGATCTCGCTCCCCCGGTCGCGCACCCGGCGGACCAGCCGGCGCCGGGGCCCGCGGGCCGGGTCCCCGCCGACTGGGCGCGGACCCTGCGCTGATCCGCGACGACGACGCGCCGGTCCCTCCCGCGGGAGGGACCGGCGCGTCCGTGCCGGGGCGGGTCAGCGCGTGCCGCGGGTGCAGTCGAGCGCGTCCACGTCTACGGCGTCGGCCATGGCCTGCATGCCCTTGTCGTTGGGGTGCAGATGGTCGCCGCCGTCGAAGAACGGCAGGATGCGCTCGGGGTCGTACGGGCTGCGCAGCACCCGGTCGAAGTCGGTGACGGCGTCGTACTCCCCGCTGGTGCGGATGAAGGTGTTCACCTCCTGCCGGACGGCCTCGGCGGCCGGGTCCCACTCGGACCAGCCCTTGAACGGGGCGACGGTCGCGCCGACGACGCACTTGCCGGCCGCGTGGGCCCGTTCGGCGATCTTCCGGTATCCGGCGATCAGGTCCTGGGCGGTGGTGCCGTCGTGCGCCTTGAGGTCGTTGACGCCCTCGAAGACGAACACGGTGCGCACGCCCGGCTGGGACAGGACGTCCCGGTCGAGCCGGTTGAGGGCGCTCTGGCCGGCGCCGTCGGTCAGGACCTTGTTGCCGGAGATGCCCTCGTTGGCGACGCCCTTGAGGTCGGTGTCCGCCGACTGGAGGCGCCGGGCGAGGTAGTCGGGCCAGCGGCGGTCGAGGTCGCTGGTGGACTGCCAGCCGTCGGTGATGGAGTCGCCGAGCGCGACCACGGCCGCCGTGCCGGTGCGCTGGGGGCGCACGGAGACGGCGTCGAGGTAGGCCCAGGAGCCGGTCGTGCCGGTCCAGGCGGCGCCGCTCTCCTCCGCGGTGTGGTCGCCCTGGGTGACGTACGACGTCTGCATCGCCATGCCGTGTCCGGTGGCGGGGCCCGCCGCGTCCGGGCTGTGCAGGCTGACGACCAGGTCGGTGGCGGCGGGCAGCTTCCCGGGCAGCGGGTCGCTCCACACGGTGGCGCCCGCCGCGACGGTGACCGTGCGGGCGCCGGCGAAGGTCAGGGGGTGGTTGCTGCCCTTCTTGAGGGAGGCGCCCGTGCTCCGGACACCGGCGTAGACGCTGTCGAAGGTGAGCGGCCGGTCCCCGAACGCGTTGGAGAGCCGGACGCGCAGGTCGCTGCCGCCCGCGCTGGTGTGCACGACGAGGCGGTAACCGCGGTCGGCGACGCCATCGCCGAGGCGGTCGGCGCTCGCGCCCCAGGTGACGACGGAGTGCTGTCCGGCGTCAGCCGCTCCCGCGGTGGCAGCGGGCGCGGTCTGGCAGGCGACGGCGGCCACCAGGACGGCGGCGAGCCGGGCCGTGCGGGCCAGTCTTCGGGTCATGCGGTGAACCCCTTCAGGGTGACGGAGGCGCCGGGTTCCAGGGTGACCTTGCGGGAGGTGCCCGCGAAGGCGACGTCCGTGGTCCGGCCGCCCACGCTGCGCACCCGCACCGAGGTGGGACGGCCGTGGCGCCAGGCCAGGTCGACGACGAAGCCGCCGCGGACGGGGAGTCCCTCGACGGAGCCCTCGGCGGCCCAGGCGTCGGGCAGCGCGGGCAGCAGTTCCAGGTGCCCTGGGCGGGAGTACAGCAGCATCTCGCTGACCGCCGCCGGGGTGCCGAAGTTGGCGTCGATCTGGAAGATGCCCCGGCCCTGCTCGACCTCGTAGATGTCGAAGAGGTTGGAGGCGGTGCCGTTGCTGCCGTTGCTGGAGGGGCGCAGGTTGTTGACGATCAGCTGGTACGCCTTGTCGGCGTTCTTGAGGCGGGCCCAGCACAGCGCGCGCCAGGCGTTGGCCCAGCCGAAGCTGTTCATGCCGCGCGCGGTGAGCAGGGCGGTGGCACCGTCGACGATCTCCTTCGGGGTGGAGCCATCGGGGCGGATGCGGTCGCCGGGGAACAGTCCGACGAGCGGGGAGAGGTGGCGGTGGGTGGTCTCGCCGAGGTTGTCGGGGGACATCCACTCCTCCAGCCAGCCCGTGGTGGGGCTGACCCGCGGCAGGTAGAGCCTGTCGCGCAGGGCGCCGAGGGTGCGGGCGTACGCGGTGTCCTTGCCGAGGGCCGCTGCCATGGTCCGGAAGTTGCCGAAGAGGGCCCACACCAGTTCCTGGGCGTAGGTGATGCCCTTGGCGTCCAGCGGGCCCTGTTCGGGCGACCAGTCGCTGTCCGCGACGAGGACCTCCTGGGAGGTGCCGGGCAGCGTGACGGTGAGCAGCCGCGCCTCCCAGAACTCGCAGGCCCCCTTGAGCAGCGGGTGGATGCGCTCCAGGTGGGTGCGGGAGAGCGTGTACTCGTAGTGCTCGAAGAGGGTGTTGCACAGCCAGGCGTTGCCGGCCGGGTGCCACCACCAGCCGCCTCCGCCGTAGGGGTTGGTGGAGATCGCCACGGTCCATCCGGCGTTCTTCCCGGAGGAGTTGCGGTAGCGGTTGCGGGGGTCGTTGAAGAGTCTGCGGGTCAGGTCGGTCCACGAGGGGAGCTGGGCCAGGCAGTAGTCGGTGAGCGCGTCGAAGCAGGGGGTGAGGCCCGCCCGGTCGGCCATCCAGTAGTTCATCTGGATGTTGATGTCGGTGTGGTAGTCGCCCATCCAGTCCGGGTCGTTGCCGTCGAGCCACAGCCCTTGCAGGCCCAGCGGCAGGCTGCCCCGGGAGCCGGAGATCATCAGGTAGCGGCCGAACTGGACGTAGGCGGCCTCGAGTTCGGGGTCGGGGGCGCCGTCGCGGGAGCGGGCCTGGAGCCGTTCCCAGGTGTCCAGTTCGCGCTGCTGGGGTGTGGAGGAGCCGAGCGAGAGGTCGAACCGGCCGTACAGCTCGCGGTAGTCGGCGACGTGGGTGCGCAGCAGGACGTCCGCCGAGTGGCGGGCGGCGGCGCGGACCTTGGTGCGGGCCAGTGCCTCGGGGTCGAGGGACGGGTCGCGGAAGTCCCTGCTCGCGTCCGGCGCGTAGTCGGTGCCGCCGCTGATCACCACGGTCAGGTCGCGGCAGCCGGTGAAGCTGATGCGGGTGCCGTTCACCTTGACGGTGCCGCCGCTGCCGTACGCGGTGACCGCGGCCCCGTAGCGCAGCCCGTTCGGGAAGGACCCGGCGAAGGAGTCGGCCCGTGCGGACTTCTCGCCGTGGGTGCCCTCCAGGGTGAGGGTGCCGGTGTAGCGGCCGCCGCCGCTCTGGGTGAAGTGGGCGACGACGGTGTCGTCGGGGCGGCTGGCGAACACCTGGCGCCGGTAGGTGGTGCCGGAGCGGACGTACGAGGTCTCGACCACGCCGCGGTCCAGGTCGAGGGTGCGGCGGTAGTCGTTGACGGCGGACAGGTCGTGGTCGGGGATGTCCACCGTGAGCCGGGCGAGCAGGGTGAAGGAGCCGAAGTCGGCGCGTCCGTAGGGGAACTGGCCGTCGCCGTCGAGGGTGTCGTTGAGTCCGCCGGTCCACAGGGTGGCGTCGGTGATCAGGAGGAGTTCACGGCCGGGGTCGTTGCTCGCGAGGGCGCCGAGGCGGCCGTTGCCGACCGGCAGGCCCTGTTCGATCATCGAGTGCTCGTCGGCCGGGGCCTGCCACCACAGGGTGGTGCGGGAAGCACCCGTCGGCGCGGGCTCGTCCAGGGGGCGCCGGGGTGCCGCGGTGGCGGTGAAGGCGGGCAGTGAGGCCAGGGCTCCGGTGGCCGCCGCGAGGGCGAGGAAGCCGCGTCTGCTGGGGAGTTGTTCCATGACACGCTCCGAAGTCTCGAAACGGGCTGCTAGCGCGGGGACTTGGGGACGTCGATCCGGTCGATGTCCGGGGCGTAGCTCGAACCGCTGTCGAAGGTGAGGGTGTTGGCGCCGGCCTTCAGCGCGACGGGCACGCTCACGGTTCCGGTGGTCCCCCAGTCGCCTGTGGAGGGGAACTTGTGGCCGGTGGCGCCGCCGCCGTTGGCGGAGATGTCGGCGGAGCGGGCGTCGCCGCTGACGTAGGCGACCTGGACCAGGTAGGTGCCGGGCTTGTCGACGACGACGTCGTTCACGGTGAGCTTGCCGCCGAGGTAGAGGTTGCCGACCTTCTTGCCGCCGGAGCAGGTGGAGCAGTCGGCGACGGAGGCGTTGCCGCTCAGGGTGTTGGCGGAGGACTCGGCCTCGTAGCCGGTCGTGGTGACGGCGCTGCCGTGCGGGGTGACGGTGAAGAGGCGGGAGCCGTGGGCCGGGAGCGCTTCGGTGATCTTGTTGCTGTGGCTGCCGAGGTTCTCGTGGTTCCACAGGTCACGCACGGACGCCCTGCCCGTGAAGCCCAGCGTCGACCAGTCCGCCGTCACCGACGACGGCTTGTCCCCGAGGTTGAACAGGGCCACCGTGTACGTGCCGTTCGGGTTCTTCGCCGCCCACACCTGCTGCGCGTCCGACGGCGTCACCGGACGCGCCGGCACCGTGTC
>NZ_JBEZXS010000060.1:0-42908 GCF_040638185.1 Streptomyces sp. NPDC026672 | reverse complement strand
GGCGTGTGCTCCTCGCCGCCGCCCCCCCGCGCGGCCGCGGCGGGGGGTTGGGGGCGGGCGCCCTCAGTCGTTGGGGGGCCGTCGGGGGCGCCCCGGGGCGCCCCTCCACGTCGTAGCGCGGCGGAAAGCCGTCAGTCCTCGTCCTCGCGGCGGACCGACAGCAGGTCCTCCAGCTGGCCCTCGCGGGCCTGGGCCGCGACGAAGAGCAGTTCGTCGCCCGGCTCCAGGGAGTCCTCCCTGGACGGCGTCAGCACCCGGGTCCCGCGGATGATCGTCACCAGCGAGGTGTCCTCGGGCCACTGGACGTCCCCGACCTGTGTGCCGGCCAGCGCCGACTCCTCCGGCAGGGTCAGCTCGACCAGGTTGGCGTCGCCGTGGCTGAAGCGCAGCAGCCGGACCAGGTCGCCGACGCTCACCGCCTCCTCCACCAGCGCGGACATCAGACGCGGCGTGGACACGGCGACGTCCACGCCCCACGCCTCGTTGAACAGCCACTCGTTCTTCGGGTTGTTCACCCGGGCGACGACGCGCGGCACTCCGTACTCCGTCTTCGCCAGCAGGGAGACGACCAGGTTGACCTTGTCGTCGCCCGTCGCGGCGATCACCACGTTGCAGCGCTGGAGGGCCGCCTCGTCCAGGGACGTGATCTCGCAGGCGTCGGCCAGCAGCCACTCCGCCTGCGGCACCCGCTCGACCGAGATCGCGGTCGGCGCCTTGTCGATCAGCAGGACCTCGTGACCGTTCTCCAGCAGCTCGCCCGCGATCGAGCGGCCCACGGCGCCGGCACCGGCAATGGCGACCCTCATCAGTGACCGACCTCCTCTTCGGGACCCTGGGCGAACACGGCCTCGACCTTGTCCACCTCGTCCGTCCGCATCATCACGTGCACGAGGTCGCCCTCCTGGAGCACCGTCTGCGAGGTCGGCAGGACCGCCTCGCCGAGCCGGGTCAGGAACGCGACGCGGACGCCGGTCTCCTCCTGGAGCCTGCTGATCTTGTGGCCCACCCACGCCTCGGACGTGTGCACCTCGGCCAGCTGCACACCGCCGGTGGGGTCGCGCCACAGCGGCTCGGCACCGGAGGGCAGCAGCCTGCGCAGCATCTGGTCGGCCGTCCAGCGGACCGTCGCCACCGTCGGGATGCCGAGCCGCTGGTAGACCTCGGCACGGCGGGGGTCGTAGATACGGGCCGCGACGTTCTCCACGCCGAACATCTCGCGGGCCACCCGCGCCGAGATGATGTTGGAGTTGTCACCGCTGGAGACGGCGGCGAACGCGCCCGCCTCCTCGATGCCGGCCTCGCGCAGGGTGTCCTGGTCGAAGCCGACGCCGGTGACCCGGCGTCCCGTGAATCCCGGGCCGAGCCGACGGAAGGCGGTGGGGTCCTGGTCGATCACGGCGACCGTGTGCCCCTGTTGCTCCAGGGTCTGGGCGAGAGCGGAACCCACTCTCCCGCAGCCCATGATGACGATGTGCACAACCGTCCTTCCGGTGTTCAAAAATGACTGCTCAGCCCCATCAGGGTCTCAGACCGAGGCCCAAGCTACACACGCACCGTCCGGGCTGGGGACCCCCGTGCGGGGGTTTGCCGCGATCAGCGGCGAGTGATGCTGCGCACGCTGCACAACGTGAGGATTCCGAGGACGACGAGGGCGGCCACGGCACCGATCAGCTCTGCGGTCGCGGGCATGGAACCTCCGAAAGAGCGAGGAGGGACGGGGTTTGCCATCTAGGCACGGGGGGAAGACCGACCACGGAATCCGCACGCTCACGGGTCTTGGAGTTCACTCAAGAGGCAGATCCGGGACCACGGGTGGGCGGGTGGGTGTTCGACGGCCTACCATCCTCTGTCGTGTCCAAACTGACCGACGTGCCCAAACGGATCCTGATCGGGCGCGCTCTGCGCAGCGACCGGCTGGGCGAAACGCTCCTGCCGAAGCGCATCGCACTCCCCGTCTTCGCCTCCGACCCGCTGTCCTCCGTCGCGTACGCGCCAGGCGAGGTCCTGCTGGTCCTGTCCATCGCGGGCGTGTCGGCCTACCACTTCAGCCCCTGGATCGCGCTCGCGGTCGTCGTGCTGATGTTCACGGTGGTCGCCTCCTACCGGCAGAACGTCCACGCCTACCCGAGCGGCGGCGGCGACTACGAGGTCGCCACCACCAACCTGGGCCCCAAGGCCGGCCTCACCGTCGCCAGCGCCCTGCTCGTCGACTACGTCCTCACCGTCGCCGTCTCCATCGCCTCCGGCATCGAGAACCTGGGCTCCGCGGTCCCCTTCGTCGTCGAGCACAAGGTGCTGTGCGCGATCGCCGTGATCGTGCTGCTGACCCTGATGAACCTGCGCGGGGTCAAGGAGTCCGGCTCCCTCTTCGCGATCCCGACGTACGTCTTCGTCGCCGGTGTCTTCATCATGATCGCGTGGGGCGCCTTCCGCGGGCTGGTCCTCGGCGACACCATGCGCGCGCCCACCGCCGGCTTCCACATCAAGGCCGAGCACCAGGGCCTCGCCGGCTTCGCCCTCGTCTTCCTGATGCTGCGCGCCTTCTCCTCCGGCTGCGCCGCGCTCACCGGCGTCGAGGCGATCTCCAACGGCGTGCCCGCCTTCCGCAAGCCCAAGTCGAAGAACGCGGCGACCACGCTCGCGATGATGGGCCTGCTCGCCGTGACCATGTTCTGCGGCATCATCGTGCTCGCCATGGCCACCAACGTCCGCATGGCCGAGAACCCGGCCGGGGACCTCCTGCGCGACGGCGTCCCGATCGGCCCGGACTACGTCCAGAACCCGGTGATCTCCCAGGTCGCCGAGGCCGTCTTCGGCAAGGGCAGCTTCCTGTTCATCGTCCTCGCCGCGGCCACCGCGCTCGTGCTGTTCCTCGCGGCCAACACCGCGTACAACGGCTTCCCGCTGCTCGGCTCGATCCTCGCCCAGGACCGCTACCTCCCGCGCCAGCTGCACACCCGCGGCGACCGCCTCGCCTTCTCCAACGGCATCGTGCTCCTCGCCGGCGCCGCCGCGCTGCTGGTGTTCATCTACGGCGCCGACTCCACCCGCCTCATCCAGCTCTACATCGTCGGCGTGTTCGTGTCCTTCACGCTCAGCCAGACCGGCATGGTCCGGCACTGGAACCGGCACCTCGCGGTCGAGAAGGACCCGGCGCGGCGCAGCCACATGATCCGCTCCCGGGCGATCAACGCGTTCGGCGCCTTCTTCACCGGCCTGGTGCTCGTCGTCGTGCTCGTCACCAAGTTCACGCACGGCGCCTGGGTCGCGCTGCTCGGCATGTGCATCTTCTACGCGACGATGACCGCGATCCGTAAGCACTACGACCGGGTCGCCGAGGAGATCGCGGCGCCCGAGGGCCCGAGCGACGACAGCGTACGGCCGTCCCGGGTCCGCTCGGTGGTGCTCATCTCCAAGATCCACCGCCCCACCCTGCGCGCCCTGGCCTACGCCAAGCTGATGCGCTCGGACTCCCTGGAGGCGCTCACCGTCAACGTCGACCCGGCCGAGACGAAGGCGCTGCGCGAGGAGTGGGAGCGGCGCGGCATCGACGTACCGCTGAAGGTCCTCGACTCGCCCTACCGCGAGATCACGCGGCCGATCATCGAGTACGTCAAGAACCTGCGCAAGGAGTCCCCGCGCGACGCGGTCTCGGTGATCATCCCCGAGTACGTCGTCGGCCACTGGTACGAGCACCTGCTCCACAACCAGAGCGCGCTGCGGCTCAAGGGCCGGCTACTGTTCACCCCCGGCGTGATGGTGACGTCGGTGCCCTACCAGCTCCAGTCCTCCGAAGCGGCCCGCGACCGCGCCCGGCGGCGCCAGGAGTGGAGCGCCCCGGGTGCGGTGCGCCGCGGCCCGGTGTCGGCGAGGCCGAAGGAGCCGAGCGGTACCGGCGGCACCGGCGGGGGCGTGGGCGGTGGTGTCGGCGGCGCCAAGGAGTGACGGTGCCGCCCGTCGGGCGGACGGACGGGCGCGGGGGACGCCGTAGACTGGTGGGCTGTTGTCGGTCCGGTCTGCGGGCCGTTACCCGTTCCCCCGTCTGGAGTCACCCCGCCATGCAGGCAGAACCGAAGAAGTCGCAGGCGAGGTCGCTGGTCGGGGAGGAGTACGAGGTCGAGATCGGCCCCGTCGCCCACGGCGGCCACTGCATCGCCCGCACCGCCGAGGGCCAGGTCCTCTTCGTCCGGCACGCGCTGCCGGGCGAGCGGGTCGTGGCCCGGGTGACGGAGGGCGAGGAGGGCGCACGCTTCCTGCGCGCCGACGCGGTGACCGTGCTGGAGGCGTCCAAGGACCGCGTCGAGACCCCCTGCCCCTACGCCGGACCCGGCGGCTGCGGCGGCTGCGACTGGCAGCACGCCAAGCCGGGCGCCCAGCGCCGCCTCAAGGGCGAGGTGATCGCCGAGCAGTTGCAGCGCCTCGCGGGCCTCACCCCGGAGGAGGCCGGCTGGGACGGCACGGTCATGCCCGCCGAGGGCGACAAGCTGCCGGCGGGCGAGGTGCCGCAGTGGCGCACCCGCGTGCAGTACGCCGTGGACCCCGCGGGGTGCGCCGGGCTGCGCCGGCACCGCTCGCACGAGGTGGAGCGCATCGACCACTGCATGATCGCCGCGCCGGGCGTGAGCGAGCTGGGCATCGAGAAGCGCGACTGGTCCGGCATGGACACGGTGGAGGCGATCGCGGCGACCGGCTCGCAGGACCGCCAGGTGATCCTCACCCCGCGCCCCGGCGCCCGGCTGCCCCTGGTCGAGCTGGACCGGCCGGTGTCGGTGCAGCGCGTCGACGAGCGCTCGGGCGGGGTGCACCGGGTGCACGGGCGCCCCTTCGTGCGCGAGCGCGCCGACGGCCGCACGTACCGGGTGGGCAACGGCGGTTTCTGGCAGGTCCACCCGAAGGCGGCGGACACCCTGGTGACCGCGGTGATGCAGGGGCTGCTGCCGCGCAAGGGCGAGATGGCGCTCGACCTCTACTGCGGCGTCGGCCTGTTCGCGGGCGCGCTCGCCGACCGGCTCGGCGAGAAGGGCGCGGTGCTCGGCATCGAGTCGAGCAAGCGCGCGGTCGAGGACGCGCGGCACAACCTGACCGACTTCCCGCGGGTGCGGGTGGAACAGGGCAAGGTCGAGTCGGTCCTGCCACGCACGGGCATCACGGAGGTCGACCTGATCGTCCTCGACCCGCCCCGCGCGGGCGCGGGCCGCGTGACGGTCGCCCACCTCGCCTCCCTCGGCGCCCGCCGCATCGCCTACGTGGCCTGCGACCCGGCCGCCCTGGCCCGCGACCTGGCGTACTTCCGCGAGGGCGGCTACCGCGTCCGCTCACTCCGCGCGTTCGACCTGTTCCCGATGACGCATCACGTTGAATGCGTCGCGATCCTTGAGCCTGCCACAAAAGGTGCCTGACCTGCTGTTTCGTCGAGTGTGCATGATGTGCACCGTGGGCGTCACGGGCGACGTCCTGACGCATGTCCGACGCACGTGAGGCCCTTCCGGCCCACGTTTGACGCATGTTCTGGCGGTGCGTCGGGTGAGGTATTCGGTCAGCCGCGCGCTGACCGCCACGCGATCTGGCACAACGACGTCACCGGACAAACCGTCCTACGCTCACTGATCGCTACGATCGCTGACCCCTTGGACCAGATCATCTAGGGCCGCGCCGTGCGACGGCGCCCGCGAGTACCGTGCATGGCCCTGCGGCGAACTCCCTTTGGCGTCCAGCGGCGTTACGGGTGCAAGCAGGGATTGGCGCCGGCCCTGGCTGCGTCAGACCTTCTCGGCCACGACCCGGGTGTGGTCCGCGGTGAGCATGGAGATGTCTTCGACGTCGGACGTCAGGATCGTGACACGACCCGGCTGGGCGAGGGCGGTGGCGCAGAGCATGGCATCGATGGCGTACTCATGGCCGTGCAGTCCGGCTGTGCGCAGCAGGGTCGCCGCTGACTGGGCGGTGGCCTGAGTGACCGGCTCGACGCGCAGCCGGGAGAGCGTCCATTTCAGCGCGGCGTCATTGATCCGGGGGTGGATCACCTGGACCAGCACTGCGGCCGAAGTGACAACGGGCCAGTCGGCGTCGCGGGCGGCGGTGAGCCACTCGTGGACCTCGCGGTCGCGCTGGACGGCCTTGGCCAGTCCCTCACTGTCCAGGATCAGAGCGCCACTCACGCGGCCGCACCGGCCCCGGAGGAGGGGGTGCCGGTGAGTCTGCCCCGCTTGGCGGCCACGGCCTCCGGATCGGCGGGGCCGTTGACACTCTCGAAGTCGGCGATCAGCTCGTCCAGGCTGTCGCGCTCGATCTGCCGCTGCGCGGCCTTCTCCAGGTAGGCGGATACGCCCCGCTTCCCGACCCGCTCGCGGATTGCCTGCAGAGTGCCGGCGGCAAGGGAGACGGAGATGCCGCTGGTGGGGCCGTCGCCGGGGAGGAAGTTGGTGTCGTCGTCAGCCATGACGCGAGTATAGCATTTCGAATGCTATAAAGCGGAGTCCTGGCTGATTCCCTGCTCGCGCCAGGGCCTCCGTCGCCGAGAGTCGGAGGGGCTTCCGTGCCGGGTGGGTCGTGCGTCAAGAGATCGCACGTAGCGCCCGTAACGCACATCGAACCCGGCCAGAATTGCTCTCGTCGCCCCGCTGAGCTGCGGTTTTCTTTCACATGCTTTTGATTCACATGTTCTCGATGACGCATCACGTGGAGTGCGTGGCGATCCTGGAGCCCGCGGCGAAGGGCGCCTGACCTGCTGTTCCGGGGCCCCGGCGGAGCCGATCGGACAGGGCGGAGATGACCGCGAGACGGTCGTTCGACGGCGGTTGGTGGGCGACGGTGACGGACGATTCGCTGCACATCACCCCCCGTTTCACGGGTAACTCCGTGGATGTCGTGCGGTACGTGGACGTGAGGGAGCGTGAGCGGTTCCTCGCGGACACCTTCGGCAGCCAGGAGTGGCTGTGGGACACGCCCGATGTCTTCCGGTTCGCCCCGGACAGTCGGGAACTGGTCGGGGTCGAACTCCAGATGCCGTACCTGTCCGCTGCCGCCGAGATCTTCACCCGCCTTCCCGTCATGCCTGCCGTACGCCCGGGCGGGCTCCGCGCGGACGAGGTCCGGGACTTCCGGCACGAGATGTGCACGGTGCTGTGCCGCGCTCCCGGGGACGCGGTGCTGGTCTGTCTGCGCGACCTCGACGTACTGGACGAGCCGTTGGAGGCCCGTATCGGCATCGCTCCTGATGTCGCGCTCCTCGTCCAGCGCGGCGCCGTCGTCGGCTGGAGCCTCACCGATCCCGCCCGCCATCTGACAACCCCCTACGTCGCTCCCGACCCCACCCCGCCGTCCCCGGGCACCCGCGCGCTGCTCAGTTCCTGCATGGACCTGATCTCGGATCCGCTGCTCGGAGAGGTGGAGGACGGTGAGCCGGCCGCCTTGGCCCGGCTCCGGGAGGTCCACCAGGCACTGCGCGCCCAGTGCGAGGACCGGCACCGCGCCGACGCCCTCCTCGCGCTCATCGGCAACTTGGTGGAGGACTACGGGGACTGGTGACCTCGGAGCAGTGGTGGTGCTCCAGTGGTTGTGGCTCTCCGTTAGGGAACCGCCACGAAAGGTGCTCGGTGCGTGCGAAAATCCCACCGGTCGATCAGCACCGTGGAGAGGGCGTGCCGCCCGCCGCACCCGGGGGAGGGGAGCCTCGTATGGCCCTGCTGTCGTCGAGTCCGAAGTGGCCCACCCTTCCCGGCTATGTCCACGACTGGGCGCTGGTGGACGTGGAGACCTCCGGGCTGAGACCCGGCCGGGACCGCATCCTCTCGCTTGCGATCCTCACGCTGGACGCGCATGGCCGCCGGACGGGGGAGTTCTCCACCCTCCTGAACCCGGGCTGCGACCCCGGCCCCGTGCACATCCACGGCCTCACCCCGGCCCGTCTCGCCGGCGCTCCCACCTTCGAGGAGATCGCACCGCAGGTAGGGACACTGCTCAGCTCCCGCGTCCTGGTCGCCCACAACGCGCAGTTCGACTACGACTTCCTGGCCCACGAGTTCGCCCACGTCCGTTCCTGGGTCCCGGTGAGCCGACGGCTGTGCACGCTGGCTCTGAACCGTCTGGTCGGGCCTGCGACGCCCGATCTCAAGCTGGGCACGCTCGCCGCGCACTACGGGGTGCGCCAGGAGAGGGCCCACGACGCGCAGGACGACGTACGGGTGCTCTCCGGCATTCTGCGCGGCTCGTTGAGCGCGGCCGAGCGACTGGGCCTGTCCCTGCCGCTCCTGGAGTGCCCGCCCCGCCAGGACTACAAGCCGTACGTCCCCAAGACGCCCTGTGCGTACCGCAATCCGGGCCGTTTCACGGCGGGTGGGCCCCTGGTACAGGGCATGAAGGTCGCCATCACCGGGGAGACCCGCGTCTCCCGTGAGGAACTGATCGCCCGGTCGGTGGCGGCCGGACTGAACATGATGACGTCGGTCAGCGGCCGGACCAGCGTCGTCGTCACCAACGACCCCGGCGCCGGATCCGCCAAGCTGGATCGTGCCGCGACCGAGGGCGTCCCGCTCGTGGACGAGCCGACCTATCTGCGGCTGTTGGAGAGTGTGCGGCCCGGCCAGGCCAAGGGCGCCGCCCGGGAGCGGCGCGCGGCGGAGACACCCGTGCGTGCACCCACCGTGCTGCCTGCGTCGACGCCGAGTGTTCCGGCACAGCGGACCGCCGCACCGGCCGCATCCACTGCCACGGCGGACCGGTCGCTCACCGGGAGCAGGGTTCTGGTCCTGGGCGGTACCCATGACGAGGCCGCCGAGGCACGTGCGCGTGCTGTCGCCCTTGGCGCCTCCGCTGCCGTCAATCTCTCCGCCGGTGTGACCGACGTCGTCGTGCTGCCCGGCGGCGAAACGGACCGGCGCATGAGTCGCATCGCCGCGCTCGGCCTCCGCGTGCACGACGCCGCCTGGCTCCTCGCACCGACGGCTATGCCCACGCGTGTGCCGACACGGAGCGCGGTCGGCGACCAGCCGGACACGGCAGCGGTATGGGTCCGAGGCGCCGTCATCGACCTGTCCGACACCGGCACGGCCTGGACGGTGGCCGCGACGTGGCGTCAGCAGACCGCCTGTGACGTGGACGTCGTCGCTTTCGCGGTCGACGCTCGGGAACAGGTGGCAGGCGACGAGGACTTCGTCTTCTACGGAGCCCCCGAGCATCCGGACGGCACGGTGCGGCTCGCCACGGACGGTCCGACGGAACAGGCCGTCACCGCCGACCTGGAGCGTCTGCCTTTCGAGGTCCACCGGGTCGTGATCGCCGCCGCGATCGACGGGGCCGCGACCTTCTCCGACGTCGGGGCCATCGAGATCACCGCCACCCGCGGGATCGGCGCGGCTGCGACCGCCCGGGCCACCCTGGACGCCGCCACCACCGAGCGCACCATGATCCTCGCCGAGCTCTACCGCCGCGGAGAAGGCTGGCGGCTGCGCGCCGTCGGGCAGGGCTACGACCACGGCCTGGCCGACCTGGCCCGCGGCTACGGAGTCGACGTCACCGACTGACCGACGGGGCCCGTTCGAGAGGGGTGGCCGAGGGATGCGTGATCGTGAGCGATCCCGAGGACGCCTAGATACCACGCAGGTATCATCGCTGTATGGCGATGACGCTTCGGCTCCCCGATGACCTTGATGCGAAGCTCACCGAGCGTGCTCGGCGGGAGGGGCGCAGTAAGCAGGAGCTTGCCATCGAGGCCATTCGTGAGGCGCTGGATCGGGCCGAGTTGAAGGTCGATGACGTTCTGGCCGAGCTCATGGACAGCGACGCGGAGATCCTGGACTACCTCAAGTGACCGAAGTGCGGTACCTCCAGATCGATGAGGTCCTGGCCATTGCGTGTGCAGTCAACGGTACTGGGCACGGCGTGCGGGACATGGGGCTTCTGGTGTCGGCCGTCGAGCGGCCCCGGACCCATGTGTTCGGGGCCGAGTTGTATCCCACGCCGCACGAGAAGGCTGCGGCGCTGATGCACTCCGTCGCCCGTAATCACGCGCTGGTCGACGGGAACAAGCGCACCGCCTGGCTCGCCATGCGTGTCTTCCTGCGGTTCAACGGCGGCAGTGCAGGCACCGTCCCGCCGCCCGTCTCCGTCGCTGGGCCGTTCGTTGAGGATGTTGCGCAGGACATCGTTGATGTGCCGGTCGTCGCCGGGCGGTTGGCGGTCTGGTTTCCCGTGTCCTGACGTTCGATGGTAGGGGAGTTGTGACGGTCCGGATGGTCAGGGGTGGGTTGTCCGAGAGGTCACGGTTGTGCATCGGGGGCTGAGGAAGGGCGACGTGTGAGGTGACGGATCGTCATGCTTCGTGACGGGGAGTTCTCGTCCGCGGCAAGGGGGATCCGTGGTGCGTTCGTGGTGCCGGAACGTCGTCGCTCTGATGACCGTGGGCATTCTGACGGTGGGTACGGCGGCGTGTTCCGGGGGTGGTGCGGACGACAGCGCGCCGTCACGGCCCCGGGAGCGGATCATGGTGGCCGTCTCGGGGGATCGGCCGTACGGGACCTGGGGTCCCGCGGACCGGTCCGGTGCCGTGTGGAGCAGTCCTGACGGAGGTTCCTGGCAGCGTCGCGCCACCCTGCCCGCGTCCCTGTACGGGGTGGCCGCGTCCCGTGACCGGGCCGTGGCCGTGGGGACGGACCGGGCCGGGCGCGGAGTGGTGTACGGCAGTGACGACGGTCTCCGCTGGAAGCGTGCCGCGAACCTGCCGACTCCGCTGGCCGACGTGGCCCTCGGCGCCGGCGGGACCTGGCTGGCGGTCGGGTCGGACGGCGGTCCCAGGGGGCGGATCCCGGTGTACCGCAGCACCGACGGCCGTTCCTGGCAGGAGGTTTCGGTCTACGAGTCGTCCCGTGCCGGCCTGCGTCCCCTGGCCCTCGCGCACGGCGGTGGCCGCTGGTTGATGCTGGTGTGGGACTGCGCCGGGGCGGCCCTGTGCGGCGTCCGGCCGTTGGCCAGTGTCGACCAGGGGCGCCATTGGTACCCGACGGCGGACGACCCCGGGCCTCCACGCAGCCTGGACGGCGAGGTGCCGTTCGGGCTCGCCGCCATGGCGGGTCCGGTGGGCCTCGCCCACGACGGGAAGCGGTGGGCGGCGGTCGGACCGCAGCGGGTGGGGCGTAAGCCTGCGTCGGGTGCGGGTGCGGGTGCGGGTGCGGGTGCGGGTGCTGGTGGTGGTGCTGGTGAGGGCGGGAGTGCTCGCGGGCGGGTGAGTGGGAGTCCGACCGGGCATGTGTGGACCGACACCAAGTGGAGCCCCGGCGAACCGGCGCTCACCGCGGCGACGTTCTCCCACGGCACCTGGTTCGCCGCTGCCGGTCCGGTCGACGCGGGCGAGGGGACCCAGGGGGCATCGGGTGGTGGGGCCTCCGTCCGGGTGTGGTCCAGTCGCGATCTGCGGGCGTGGACCCCGGCCGGGACCGTGGCGGCGCCCGTGCGCGACCTCACCGTATTCGATCCCGAGGCGGCGCGGCCCGGCACCGGACGGCCCGCCGGCGCCGGTGCGAACGCCGCGCTCCGGATCGACGCGGACGCCCTGCGGGCCGTGCCCGCGAAGGGCGCGGCGGCGCGGACGTTCGCCTACGACCGCGGCCCGCTGGCCCTCACGAAGTGGCTGACCGACCACTACGGTCCGCCCACGGACCGGCGGGAGATCGCCGGGGACGGTATCTGCTCGCGGGACGAGACGCTGCTGCGCTGGGACGGGCTGAGCGTCATGTTCCCCGGCGACGACCCGGCCGCCGCCACCTCGTTCCACGTCACCCACGCCCTGACCTGGGCGGTCGAGGACGACCTGCGGAGGGTGCGGGGCGCGGAAGGGATCGGGCTCGGGGCGGCCAGGACCGAGGTGGACCGGGCGGCGCCCGGCGCCGAGTCGATCGAGTACGAGGACACCCTCACCATTCTCCTGGCTGAGGGGAAGCAGGGTTCGGCGGAGGGGGAGCCGGGTTCGGAGGCGGGGGTCGTGGCCGAACTGATCCGGGACCGGGTCACGGCCCTCCACGCGCCCGAGGCGCTCGTGGACGTCTGTTAGACGTCTGTTGGTCGGCAGTCGAGGCATCGGAAGACCTAGGGGGAGACCAACGATGGCGGGTACGACGGGGGCAGCGGGTACGGGGGCAAGTACCGGGTCAGGTGCGGGGGGTGGGGCCGGCACCGGTTCGGGCGGCGCGGCCGGGGGCGGGGGCAGGGGCGGGGGCTCCGGGAGTTCCGGCGGTTCCGGCGGCGCCGGGAGCGGCGGCGGTACCGGAGGTTCCGGTGCCGCGGGAAGTGGGCGGCGTCGGCCGCGGTGGCTGCGTAGCGCGTGGGCCCGGATGAGCGTGCTGCGGCGCGGTCTGGTGGCCGGGGGACTCACCCTGACGGCGATCTTGCTGATCGTCCTGACCTCGATCCTCGCTCCGATCGGTGACAAGGTCGTGGACCGGGCCTCCGACCACGTGCCCGGCCTCGGCCCGGAGAAGCCGGGCCCGCCCACGGTGGTCACCGACAGCCGGGCCGGGGCGTACTGCGACGGCCTGAGCTGGCTGGTGCCGGCGAAGGCGGCCACGCTCCGCGTCCCCGAAGGGGTGGAGTGGCCGAAGTGGGCCCGGGACAACAAAGCGGTCCGGGCCGACCCCCAGATGATCGGCTTCCACCTCCAGGGGACCTCGTCGGCCGAGGTGGTGCTGAGCGATCCGGAAGTGGTCGTCGACAAGCGGCGTCCACCGCTCAAGGGCACACAGGCCAAGGTCTTCTGCGGCGGCACGAAGCCGTACCGCTATGTCGAGATCGATCTGGACCAGGAACACCCCACGCTGAAACCGGTGGGTGCCGACGCCGACGGGCGGGCGATCGACTTCCCCTACCGGGTGACCCTGGCCGACTCCGAACTCTTCGCGGCGCAGGCCGTGTCGACCCGCTCCGACGTGGACTGGCACATCGAGGTGCGGTGGAGTTCGGCGGGCGAGCACGGCACCCTCGTCATCGACGACCACGGGAAGCCCTTCCGGGTGACCGCGACCTCGGGACGGACCGCCGAGTGCGCGTGGACCGAGGGCGGCCTGTTCCTGGCCGGGCAGTCCAAGGGGTGCGAGGGGCCGGGCCGTTGAGGTTCCACCGGGGTGTCCGTCTGCTGCTCGCGCTGACCGCGCCGCTGTGGGCGTCGACCGGCTGCTCCGCCGACGGCGAGCCCGCTCCCGTCGGGTCCTACCACCCGGCGCAGCCGGTCGAGTTGGTGGAGACGGCCGAGGCGGACGGCCCGGTGGTCGTCGCGGGCGGCGCGTTGTGGTGGAACACGACGACGACGTCGTCCGTCACCGGCCGCGGCCTGGACACGCTGAAGGCGATCACCCGCGTCCAGACCCGGGCGGAGAAGAAGGCCCTGCCCCGATCCGTGCTCCGCGACCCCGCCCGGGCACTGCTCGGCGCCTTCGGTTCGCTGTGGACGACGGACGGGACGTACCTGCGGCGTTACGACCCGCGGAGGGCGCTGGCCGACCCGGACGGCGCCCCGCGGGCCGAGATCGAGCTGACCGGCACGCCCCCGGACCCGGCGTTCGTGTTCGAGATCCCGTTGGTCGAGGCGTTCGGCTCGGTCTGGGTGATGGCGCCGACCGAACCGGACGCCGGAGCCCGTGACCGGGGGACGGCCGGTGACCGGCGTGGCTCACGACTGCTGCGCGTCGACCCAGGGGAGAACCGGGTCACCGGCGAGTTCCCGGTGGGCGACATGTCGTTCGGCACCGGCGAGGTCGCCGTGGGCCACGACCGCCTCTACGTCCCCACGTCGGACGGCATCGCGGCCCTCGACCCCCGCACGCTGGAGGTCACCGCCCGCACGGACTCCGCCGCCCTGGAGGGGACGGTCGGCGGCCTCGGCCACATGGCGCTCCTCCGGGGCAGCCTGCTGGTGCAGACCTCCGGCTACGAACTCCCCCACACCGTGGCCCGCTTCGACGCGACGACGCTCGATCTCGTCGACAACGCGACCCAGCCCCTGCCGGGGACGTCGGAGACGCTGACCAATCCGATGCTGGGCCGGCGCCACGAGGTCTGGACACCGTCCGGCACCGGAGTGATCCGGCTGCGCACCCAGGGCGGTGGCACACCCACCACCAACTCGCTGCGCGCCGACGACCTGGTGGCCCAGGAGACGCTTCCGTGGATCTGCGACGACCCCCCGGCGATCGAGCGACTCTCCCCGGGCGGTGGCATCGTCTGGGGCACGGGTCTGACCGAGGGCATCTGGGCCGTGCGCCCGGACCGCCTCCCCGTCACGTCGGTGCCCGGACCCGCGTCCACCGAAATCCGGTACTGCCCGGAGGATCCGGACGAGAGCGGGGACGGGTGAGAGAGGGGCGAGTGAGAGGGGGCCGGGTGGTTGTCGGCAGGCGGGAGGAGGGAACACTGCCGGGACCTGGCAGTGTTCCGATGCCGTCGGGGCGCCCATCATGGGGTGCGGGGAGCACTGTGAGGGCTCCGGTGCCGGTCGTGGCCGGTACCGGAGCCCGGAGTTGAGGAGGAGTGTGGTGTCGTTCCTGATCCCTCTCGGCGTCGCCGTGTTGATCGTCGTCGCCTGCACGATCGTCCTGGTGCGCAGGGACCGGCGCCTGATGGCGCCGAGTGCCGAGGGTCTTCGTATCGTGGCCGCGGCCACCGGGGAGATGCGTGAGTCCCGTCGCCGGGTGCGGAGTTACCGGAACCGGTACTTGCGCGAGCGGGACTGACCGGTCGGGCCCGAGCGGCCCCGACCGGAAGGGCCGTGCGGGCCCGACCGGAGGGGGCCGCGTGGATCAGCGGCGCGGGGCGGGTGGGCGTCGGGTCGTGGACGGGGGCAGGAGCGGGGCCCCTGATTCGGTGCGTTTGTGGGCCGCCTCCGTGATCGCCGGGTCGGCCGCGGCCGAGGTGAGGCCGTGGCGGTGCGCCTCCGCCGCCGTCTCGTAGAGTTCGTCCGCCGCCCGCAGCCGGGCGTCGACCGCCCGCCGGCGCTGCTCGGCGCGTTCGCCCGACGAGTCGACCCGGGCCCGCGCGGCCGCCAACCGGGTGTGCGCGGCGGCCAGTTCGTGACCGCGGGCCTGGCGGCGTTCGAGCGCCGAGCGGAAGCTGTCGACGTACGGGTGCTCGCGCAGCAGCCCGGCCAGCAGGCCGATCCCGCCGGAGAGCAGCAGGAGCGAGACGAACATCCAGTAGACGGTCTGCGGTTGGAGTTGCAGCCTGTCCGCCAGGGAGGGGACGCTCGTGGCCGCGCCGTCGAATCCGGCGGCGGCGCCCGTGGGCGCCTCCACCGGCGTCTCGGCCAGGACCGTCTTCGCGCGCAGGATGCCCAGCGTGATCGTGCAGCCCACCCAGAAGGCGAGGAACAGCAGGGCGGCCGGTCCCGCCGGACGGCTGGCGCCCGTCGCCCCGCGTTCGCGCAGCGCGCGGCCGACGAGATGCGGCACCGCCAGCATGAGCACGCCCACGGAGAGCGCCAGGGTCGCGTTGAGCACCCCGGAGCTGGAGCTGCCCACGCCGTGGAACGGTTCGAACGCCACCCAGTAGATGGGCACTTCGACCGCGAAGACCAGGACGAGCAGGAACAGGACCAGCTTCTCCGGCATCGCGGCGCGGGCCCGCAGCCCCTCCCAGCCCTCCACGGACGCGGCGACCGCACCCTGCGCGGGCGTCGGTGTCGCGGCCGGATTCGGGTCGGCCGCCACGGGGTTGAGGCTCTGGTAATCGTCGTCGTCGAAGTCGTCCGGCTTCGACGACGGACCCGTGCCGGCGTCGGGAGCGGTGGCGGTGGCGGCGTCGTCGGCGTCGGCGCGGTCCGTGGTGCCGGGGCGTGTCCCGGCGCCGGACCACGACCGCTCGAAGCGTTCGCGCACCGCGTCGCGCAGCCGCTGCCAGCGCATCGCCCGGTGGGCGAGCAGGTCGAGCTGCTCGCGGGCGCGGCGCACGTCGTGCTCCGCCTCGACCAGCCGGGTCTGGGCGAGGGCGACCCCCGCCTCCTCCCGCACGATCCGGTTGCGGGCCTCGGCGTCCTCTCCAGAGGCCCGGGTCTCCCGGTCGGCGGCCTCCTCCTCCATCAGTTCGCGCACGAGGTCGCGGCGGGCGGCCAGTTCGGCCGCGTACGGCGGCAGGACGCCGCTGGACAGCACGACGACGTCGAGCGCCGTGCCGCCGCCGTCCTCGGCGCCCTGCTTCCGCGCCCGTTCGACGAGCCGTCGCTGCGCGCGGTCGTCCAGGACCAGGGGCATGCGCCGCACGTCGGGCCGGGGCTGCCGGCCGAACGCGGCGAAGACGCGGCGCCGCGAGCCGTCCTCGCGGCGCAGCACACGGTCGATCGGGGAGCGCCGCGCAGTGGGCTCGTCGGGGTCGCTATTCGGCGTCGTGGTGGACATGTGCCTTCGCCCGTGTCGTGAGGATGTCGGTCCAGAACTGGTCGAAGCCCTCGTAGGTGGAGGGTTCGCGGGTCGGGTTCTTGCCGTAGCCGACCGTGTAGAGGTCCATCCCGCGCAGCGCCGGGAGTTCCCGGCCGGCCAGGAGCTTGTTGACGGCCCGGGTGCGCTCGGCCTTGGTCGTCAGGGGTTCCCTGGAGAGGCGGAACTCCCGGTCGGCCTGGTCGAAGTCGCTGACCGCGAGGACGCTCGCGTGGTCCGCCGCGCCGTCCTGCGTCTCGCGCAGGGTCTGGGCGATGCGGCCGAGCGCGCCGAGCACGTCCGAGCCGTTCTGGCCCCGGGCGCAGTCGAGCATCTCGACGGACGCGTTGATCGCGGTGTTGCGGGCCCGCTGCCGCAGCACCTCGCGGTCGTCGGTGCTCGTCCTCGGCCTCGGGTCGAGGTCGACGGGCGAGCGACGGCACGACGAGGTCCAGGAGGAGGCCGTCACGGGCGCGTAGGCGAGCGAGGAGCAGTTGCGGTCGTCCAGGAACGGGATCAGCGTCTCCTGGAGCTTCTTCTTGACGTCGATGCCGGTGTCGTCGCTGGTCCCGGAGCCGGAGCCGTCCACGACGAGGCCGCAGGGCACCTTGCCCGCGCCCTTGTCGTCGGACTTCCAGGGCGGGTTGGAGCAGCCCGCGAGGCCCAGGGCCAGCGCGGCCGCCAGGACGACACGGAGGCGCACCGGATGCAGTGCGTTGTTCATGCGACTCGCTTTCACAGCAGTGGTGGGGTGGATCGAGGTACGGCACGACGACGCACCCGCGCGCCGGGGGTGACGCCCGGCGGGCGAGGACGAACGGCGCCGTACGCGCCCGACCTAGGCCGCGTTTCGAAAGTCCCGCCTGGCCCGCGACGCCTGGCACGCACACTCGCCGCGTTGTCGGAACGCCCGAGTACATCCAGTACGAGGGCGATCCTCCGCCTTGCGATTGCACGCACCAGACGCCGCGGGCCCCGCCCTCCGGGCGGACGGCGCTACTTTCGAAACACGCCCTAGGCCGCGTGTCGTCCGGTGCGGGTGTGGCCCGTGTCGAGTACGCGCAGCGCCGTCGTCAGCGCCGTGGTGGCCCCGGGGGCCGCGGTGAGCCAGGAGTCGGGGTCCTGCCAGCCGGCGTCGAGGGCGATCTCGCCCGGCAGCCAGGCGTGCGGGCACACCCGGCGGGCCCCGTCCGCGGCGGCCTGCCGCTGCCAGACGGCGTCCCAGTAGTGCGCCAGCCGCAGGTTCGCGCCGCCGACGACCGACTCCGCGCGGGTACGGCAGTGCGCCGCGGCCGTGCGCCATTCGGCGACCGAGCGGCCCCACCGGTCCAGCAGCGCGGGCGAGGGGCTGCGGCGCACCTCGTACTGGGTGACCACGGCGACGGCGCCGGAGTGGATGCCCGCCGCCAGCGCGTGCCGGTCGCGCAGCAGCCGTCCGCGCAGTTCGACGGTGGCGCGCTCCGCGATGAGCCGCACCTCCTGCACGTACGGCGTGATCAGTTCGGGCGAGGCCGGGTCGTGGTCGGCGGCGGTCACCCGCAGCCGGTCCCCGTCGAGCCGTCCCCGCAGGCGGCTGCGCACCGAGCTGCGCAGGTCGAGCCCGCACTGGCGCAGGCAGCGCGTGACGCTGTGTCTGGTGTCCACCGGAGGTCCCCCTATGTGCGTGTGCCTTCCCCGAGGCACGGAAGATCGGCTTTCCGTACGGTCCGCGCGTCGGCGGTGTGGAATGAGAAAGCCAAGGCGAATGAGCGTAGCGGAATATGTGATGAAAGACATACGTGTGGGGCGAAAGAATCCGCACCTGTCCCGGAGCCGGAATGAGTCCGTTTCTGTTCCGGATTCGGTCCGGTTCCGATCCGGAACGGAACCGCTCCGGCATTGCCGCGCGCGGGGGCCGGGGCGAATACTTTTCTCCCCGTACACAGGGGAGGGAACACCTTGGGAAACACGGAACGGCTGGATGTCAGCGGCGCACACCTGCCGCTGCTCACCCTGGGGCCGGGAACGCGGCTCGGCATCTGGGTGCAGGGCTGTGCGCTGGCCTGCCCGGGCTGCATGTCACGGCACACCTGGGACCCCGCCGGCGGCACCCGTGTCCCCGTGGCCGACCTGCTCGCCCTGTGGCAACGGGCCCTGGAACGGGGCGCGTCGGGGCTGACCGTGAGCGGCGGGGAGCCGTGCGACCAGCCGGCCGGCCTCGGCGCGCTCCTCAGGGGCGCGGACGCACTGCGCCGCGCCCCCGCCGTACGCCCGGCGCCCGACGGCGGGGCGCCCGACCTGCTCGTCTACACCGGGTACGAGGAGGACGAACTCGGCGCCGAGCAGCGGGCGGCGCTCGGACCGGCCGACGCCGTGGTCACCGGCCGGTTCAGGACCGCCGAGCCGACGGACCTGGTCTGGCGCGGCTCGGCCAACCAACGGCTCTGCCCGCGCACGGAGTTGGGGCACCTGCGCTACGGCCCCCACCTCACCCGCACCCGGGACCCGCGGGACGTGGGGCTCCAGGTCGTGGTGGACCGGCGGGCGCCCGACGGGACCTGGCCCGTGCGCTGGTACGGCATTCCGCGCCGCGGCGACCTGGCCGCGTGGGAGAGGGAGGGGGCCCGCCGTGGACTGCCGGTCTCGGCGCCCAGCTGGCGCCCCTGACCACCCCTCGGCCCCGGTCGCCTCCGGCCGCCGCTCGGCCCCGGTCGGCGCCTCCGGCCGCCGCTCGGCCCCCGTCGGTGCCCCCGGCCACCGCTCAGTCCTGGTCGGCGCCCCGCAGCACGGGGATCAGGGCCGGGGTGCGGGTGACCAGGTGGACGGTCCAACGGGGGTCCGCGCGAAGCTCCTCCTCCACGGCCCAGCGCAGCCACCGGGCGGCCCGCTCGGGCGGCAGCCCACCGCGTCCGGCGCCCAGCACGGGGAAGCACAGGGACGCCAACGGCGGGTCGTACGCGTCCCGTTCGCCGGCCGCGACGCGGAAGGCCGCGGCCACCGCGTCGACCACGGTCCGCTCGCACGCCTCGTAGCCGTTGCCGTTGCGCCGGGGCACCGCGACCGCCGCGTGCAGTACCCGGCGGACACCGCGCTCGGCGAGCGCGCCGGGACCGGTGGGCACGACCGTGCCGGGCGGCACCTGGAGGCCGCTGCGGTGGTGCAGGGCCAGCCAGCCGCGCAGTTCACGGGCGAGGGGGTCGTCGACGACGGCGTTGGTCTCGTCCCGCACGGCAGCCGCGCGGCGCAGCGACCCGGAGACGGTGTTGCGGAAGATCTTCGACATCTCCAGGTACGTGTTCTCGGACGAGACCAGGATGTCGATGCCGCGCAGCAGCTCGATGGGGGAGAGGTGCACCTGGATGGGCGGGTGCGCGGGCGGGCCGCCGGGCGCGGCCGTGTCGTAGTGAACCGGCGGGTCGGTCATCCGGGCCGACCCGGGCGGGCCGCCCGGGGACGCCTCCCGGGTGTCCGGGCTCCCGTCCTGCGGGGTGCCCGCTCCGGCCAGGGCCAGCACCGCGTCGGCCAGCCGGTCCATCACCTGGTGTTCCTGACGGTGCCGGAAGCTCTCCGTGGTGACGCCGAACACCGCGGCCGCCGCCTTGCGCCGCTCGCCCGCGATCTGGGAGCCCGCGCCGACGAGCCCGAACGAATGGGCCGCCGCGCGGGCGAGTTCACCGACCGGGCCGGCGTCGGGCGGCACCGGGGCCAGGTGGTCGCCCGGCGGTGGCGCGGAGCCGTCGAGCCAGTGGACCGCCGCCCGCAGCAGGCGTTCGATGCCCGCGGCGGGTTCCTCCGGGCCCGTCGGCAGACCCGCCGCGGTCGCCGCGGCGGCGAGACCGGGATGCGGTGTCTGCCGGACGCGCGGGAGGCCGGCCTTGCGCAGGGCGCGCAGTTCGGCGACGAGTTGGTGGTGCGGGGGGAGTTCCGAGGGCGCCGCGGGGCGGTGTGCCAGACCCATGCCAGCACGATAGGTCCGTGCTCCCCGGGGCGTGCAGGGTTTTCGCGCGATCCGCACAAAGCCTCCGGACGCCGGGTCGACGGCCCCGCTGTCGTTTCTCTTTCGATCCCTTTCGCGTTTTATTCATATGCGATCACGCGGGTCTTCTTTCTTCGATCGGAAGCAATCGGAAAGTGATAAAAGTTCGACGGGCGCCGTTGAGGGCATATTTTCGCGTGGTATTTGTTCGGCGGGGGGAATCACATGAGCACCGAAGCACCACCTGACGGAGCGTCGGGCGCGGCGGGGAACGCCGTTCCGCCGACCGATCAATTCCCGGACGTCGAACCCGACCCGGCGCGCGGCCGGGAGGCCCGGCCCGAGCTGCACGACCTGCCAGACGAACTGCGCGGGCGCTTCGAGCGGCTGGCCGAGCTCGGCGCCGGCCGCACCGGCGAACCACGCCCCGAACAGGCCGTGGTGCTGCGCGTCGTGGAGCGCGAACCCCGGCTCGGGCCCGCGGGCGTTCCGCTGGTCTGGAAGGGCTACCACCACTTCTTCGCCCCCGACCGCAGGGTCCACGAGGTCCTGCGCGAGCGCATCGACGAGCACCTGACCCAGGTCCTCGAACGGGGTGTCGCGACCGGCATGGTGTGGGAGGTCTGCGCCTCGGCGGGCGAGACCACCCTCACCGAGTACCGCGAGCGCCACCAGGAACGGGAGGGCTCCCCGCTGCCCGCCGAGCACGTGCGGAGCGTGGTCGGGCAACTGCACGCGGCGCTGACCGCGCTGCACGGGCGCGGCCTCGTCCACCGCGACGTCGCCCCGGACAACGTCGTCGTCCGCGAAGGCCCGCACGGCGAGCCGCGGTTGGTCCTCGTCGACATCGGCGCCACCCTGCCGCGGGCGTCCCAGCGGGTACGGCGCTGGACCGGCAAGCCGCTCTACGTCGCACCCGAGGCCGCCGCCGTCGTCCAGACCGTCGACCCGTGCGTCGACTGGTGGTCCCTCGGCATGCTCACCGCCGAACTCGCCCTCGGCGCCCACCCGATCCGGCTGCGGGAACGCGGTCTCGTCCTCAGGCGCATCAGCACCGAGGACATCGACCTGAGCGACATCGGCGACCCCCGGCTGCGCGCCCTGTGCGAGGGACTGCTCACCCGGTCCCTGAAGCACCGCTGGGGCGCGGAGGAGGTCGACCAGTGGCTCGACCCGGAGCGGGAGGACCCCGTGCCGGTCACCCGGTCGGCGGCGGCGCCCCCGCCCGGACCGGCCTCCGAGCCCGGACCGCGGGTGCCGCCCTTCACGTTCATGGGGCAGGAGTACACCGACCCGGAGGAACTGGCCGAGGCGCTCGACCGCTGCCACCCGAGTGCCGAGCGGCTGCTGTCCGCCGCGTCCCGGCGCGCCGAACTGGTCGAGTGGCTGGGGCAGTTCGTGCGGGGCACGGCGGCGGGAGCCGGGGGAGGCACACGCGCCGCGCGAGTCCCGAGGGCGAGGAGGGCCGCGAGCGCGGCGCGAGCCGCGGGAGCGGCCGGGGCGGGCCGCGACACGACGGGCCGCGACACCGGGGACGGCGACACGGCGGGCGGCGACGACGGGGCCGATCCGCTGGAGGCCCTGCGCACCCGGCTGGCCGACGCGCCCGACCCCGTCACCCTCGCCCGGCTCCTGAACCGGCTCGGTCCGCACCTGCCCGTCACCTGGCACGGCGCCGGCCTCGAAGGCCACCAGTTCCCCGAACTCGTACGGCAGGCGGTCGAAGGGGACCGGGACGCCCGTGACCTCGTCGTCGCGCTCGGCCACCCCGGACTGCTCACCGCCCTCGCCGTCCGCCCCGGCGGCGAACAGCTCGCCGCCACCGAGGAGCAGTGGCGGCGGCTGCGCGACGCCTGGGACGCGCAGGCCGACGAACTCGCCCTGCGCCACCCCCGGCTGCGCCGACGCCTCGTACGGGCCGCACTCGCCCGGGACACCGCCGTGGACGCCCGGCTGCTGCACCTCGCGCGGCTGCCGCAGATCGCCGGCGGCTGGACCCGCTGGGCGCAGGGGAGGGCACAGACGCTCGCCGTCCGCGTCCCCTGGTTCGAGCGGCTGCTCGACGAGGCCGACGACCCGCTGCGCCCGCTCGCCGCGCGGATGCTCCTGCCCCTGGCCCAGGACGACGCGGCGCGGGGGCTCGCGCGTCTGGAGGAGCGGCAGCGCCAGGAGGCCGCCGTCGCGCTGGCCGCCGCCCGCGACGGACTGGACGTCGCGATGCGCCGGCTCGACATGCTGCCGAACCTCGGCTGGGCGGTCCTGGGCGCCGTCCTGGTCTGCGCCCCGTGGGGCTTCGTCATCGCCCTCTCCGACGCCGCGGGACTGGCCCCGCCGTCCGCCGTCGTCATGGGCTGGCTGCTGGCGATGCCCGGCGCGCTCGTCGTCCACGCCCTCGAACTGTGGATCGCGGTCCGCATCGGACCACCGGGCTACCACCCCTCGCACTCGCTGGCCGGACTCGTCATCGGCACCGCCGAACGACCGGGCCGCTTTGTGCTCGGCGGCCGCTGGGCGCGGCTCGTCGCCGGTCTGCTGGTGGCGGTCCTGTTCACGGTCGTCCTGCCGTACGTCCTGCTGTGGGCGCCGTGGCTGTGGCCCGTGGGGACCGTCGTCGCGCTCGCCGTGTGGACCGTGCGGCGCGACCGGGCCTGGCGGCGCGCACTGCGTCGGCAGCGGGCCCTCCAGGCCGCCGTCCGCGACGGCCGCGCCCGACCCGCCGTCCCCGAGGGGAGGACCGCATGAGCTCCGCCGAGGGGTACGCCGGCATCCAGGACGTCCTGCCGACGTACGGGTACGACACGTCGTCGCCCGTCTCCACCACCGACGTCACGAGCCAACTGCCGCACATATCCATGGTCGACGTCTCCGGCGCCGTGGACCACGCCGTGCACGGCCTGGTCCACGCGCTGCACGAACTGCTGGAACCGGCCGCCATCGCGCTCGGCGCCATGAGCGGGGCGCTGCTGGCGGGGCGGGCGGCCATGGCCGCCACCGGGGTGCTCGCACACGCCGCCGTCCGCGCCGCCGAGGAGCAGCGCTGTCTGCTGCGGCAGCAGGAGGCCGCCCGCGGCGCCGCCCAGCAGTGGGAGAGCGCCGCGTTCGCCGCCACCCGGGTCAACGCCCGCCGCACCGTCCTCGCCGGGCGGCTCGCCCGCGCGGCACGGGGGACCCCGCCGGGCTCGCCCCCGCCGCCCGCGCCCGTGCTGCCGCCGCCGGTCCAGCCGGTGGGCTGCCGCCTGGACGCCACCCGGGAGGCGGTGGCCGAGGCGGAGCGCGCCATCGAGCGGGCCGAGGCCGAACTGTCGGCCTGGGAGTGCGCGGTGGCCGTCGACGAGGTCGCCGACCCGCGGGACACGGCGTGGCAGCGGATCCTCGCGGAGCGGCGCCGGGCCGGGCGACGGGCCGCCGCGCGGACGGCGCCGGGTGCGGGGTCCGGTGAGACCGCCGGGACCGGCGAGTTCGGCGGGACCGGCGGGGGCAACGGAACCGGCGGGGTCGCTGGGTCCGCTGGGGTCGGCGGGTCCGGTGGGGTCGGCGAGTTCGGCGGGACCGCTGGGACCGCTGGGATTGGCAGGTCGGCCGGGTCGGCCAAGTCGGCTGGGTCTGCCGGGTCTGCCGGGTCTGCCGGGTCTGCTGGGTCCGCCGGGTTCGCCGGAGTCGGTGGGCCGGCCGGAGTCGGAGGGTCGGCTGCGTGGTCCGGGCCGGTTTCCGTCGCTCGGGCCAGGGGTGCCGACGAGGACGAGGTGACCTCCGTCTCCGCCGGCCTGCTGGCCGAGTTGCCCGCCGACGCGACCGCCGATGACACCGAGCCCGTCGTCACGGCCCTGCACTACGCGCTGATCTGCGCGCGTGAGGGCGACGGCACCGGCGCGGCGGAGCACCTGGAGGAGGCCAGGCTCTTCGCCGCCGAGGCCGGCCGGCGGGTCCGGCTGCGCGCCGAGGCGCTGGTCCAGGCCGCGGCCCAGCTGGAGTTCCTCACCACCGAGGTGCCCTCGGACGTGGAGCCCGAGCCGCCCGCCGGTGATGTCGTGGCGCTGCTGCGCAGGGCCGTCGAGGAGGGGCGTCCCCTCGGCGCGGCCGACCGGGACCGGGTGCGCGCGGCGGTGGACGAACGGCTCGGACACCTGGAACACCGCTACGTCCAGCAGAGCACGGCCCAACTGCTCGGCGCCCTGAGCGGCGGCCGGACCGAGTGGTACGAGTCCGCGTCCGGCGAGCGGTACACCACGTACGTGCCGCCCGGCTGGGAACCCGACCACTGGATCGAGGTCACCGTCCGCCCGGACGGCATCGCCCTGGCCACCCGCAGGGCCGGGCCGCCCTCGCCCCGCGACGCGGAACGCTGCGCCGAGGCCAAGGGGTGGGCGGCGGACTTCGAACACGCCGTCGCCCGCCTGGGCCTGGACTGCGACTTCCGCTTCGACTCGGAGACCGTCGCCCCGGGCAGCCCGCAGGACGCGGCCCGGGCCATGTCGGGGGCGTCCGCGCACGACCGGGACCGTCCGGGCGGACGCACCCGGGACGACCTGCGACGCCGGACCGAAGGCCCCCGGCACCGCCTGATCGACGACCGGTCCGACGATCACCACTGACCCGCGTGCCGCCGCCCCGCCTCCCGACCCGGCGGGTGCGGCGCGTCGCACCGGCGAGAGAGGAACCACCAAGTGAGCACGACCAACGGATCGGCGGGGGACCGTCTCGTCAAGGACGGTCCGTCCCGGCACGCCGCGGCGAGCCCGCAGCGGCCGACACCCCCCTTCGTCGACGAAGTCACCGGCACACTCCCGGTGCACAGCCAGTTCGTGGTGCACGGCAACATCCGCGACCGCTACCTGGCGCAGCGCCGCGTCGGCGGGAGGCTGGTCGAGACGGACCGCAGCCTGCCCGAGTCGCTGTGGGACGGACTGCGCCACCTCGGCTACGGCGCACTGCTGAGCTACGACCAGATCACCGGGTTCGTCACCCTGGTCGGCCCCGACCAGGAGATCGTGGTCGAGCTGCTCAACGACGCCCTGCGCAGTCCCCGCACCGGGCAGAGCGGCGGCGGCCGTACGCCCCAACTCCTGGAGGCAGAACCGCTGTTGCGGGAGATCGTCACCGGCTTCCAGGAACGCCGTACGGCACAGCGCCGGGACGGCCGGGAGGCCGAGCCGCTACGGCTGGCGCTGCTGATCGACTACTCCTCCCGGCTGAGCGCCGACGTCACCCGGCTCAGCGACGCCGAGCGGGACTTCTTCCTGGCCTGTGTCCAACTCGCCGAGGACGCCCAGCCGTTGTCCGTCACCCCGCACCGCCCTCCGCGCGACCCGGCGGGCGCGGGCGAACTGTTCAACCCGGTCATCTGGGTCGCCGACAGCGACCGCGACCTGCCGCACTGGCTGGTGAGCGGGTCCGAACGCATCCGCGCGGTCGCCGTCCCCGGCCCGGACGCCGACGAACGCCGGCGCATGGCCGAGCTGCTGGCCTCGGAGCACCCGCCCGCCCCGGCCGGCGACAGGGCCGTACGTCGGGACGGCACCGGAGTCGAACAGGCCGATCCCCAGGCCGGACCCGACCGGCGCTCGCGCCTTGACCCGGTGACCGCGTTCGCCAAGGCCGCGGCCGGGCTGTCCCTGGACGCCATGCGGCAGAGCCACCGGCTCGCCCTGTCACGGACCATGCCCTTCGAGGCGATGCCGGACGCGGTGCGCATCTACCGGCTCGGCGTGGAGAAGGACCCCTGGCGCTCCTGGGGCATCCGCGAGCGGATCGCCCAGGGACACGACCATCTCACCGGGCGGGTGCGGGGGCAGGAGTCCGCGGTCACCATGACGCTCGACATCCTCAAGCGCGCGGCCCTCGGGCTGTCCGGGGCGCAGGCGACGTCCGCCGGGCACCGGCCGCGCGGTGTGCTCTTCTTCGCCGGGCCGACCGGGACGGGCAAGACCGAGATGGCCAAGACCGTGGCGCAGTTGCTGTTCGACAGCGAGGAGGCGTACCTGCGGTTCGACATGAGCGAGTTCTCCTCCGCGCACGCCGCCGACCGGCTGGTGGGGGCGCCGCCCGGGTACGTCGGCTACGAGGCGGGCGGCGAACTCACCCGCGCCGTGCGCGCCGACCCCTTCCGGGTCATCCTCTTCGACGAGATCGAGAAGGCGCACCAGGGAGTGATGGACAAGTTCCTCCAGCTCCTGGAGGACGGGCGGCTCACCGACGGGCAGGGCGTCACCACGTACTTCAGCGAGTGCGTGCTCATCTTCACGTCCAACCTCGGGGTGCAGCACACCGATCCGCAGACCAAGCAGCGGGTGTGGGACGTGCATCCCGAGAACGACTACAGCGAACTCGTGAAGCGGGTGAAGCACAACATCCGGCGCCACTTCGAGGCCGAGGTGGGACGGCCCGAGCTGATGAACCGCTTCGGCGGCAACGTCGTCGTGTTCGGCTTCATCACGGGGACCGCGGCGGAGGAGGTCCTCGACCTGTCGATCCGCAACATCGCCGCCGCGCTGTGGGAGAGCCAGGGCGTCCGGCTGGAGATCGCCCCGCAGGCCCGGCGGCAGCTCGGTGAGTACTGTCTGCGTGACCCGTACGCCGGGGGGCGGGGCATCGGCATGGCCCTGGAGACCCACCTCATCAATCCGCTGGCCCGCGCCATCTTCACGATCCGGCCGCAGTCGCTGCGCGGCACGCTCCGGGTGACCGAGGTGACGGAGGACAAGGAGAACGGCTCGGTTGCCCTGCGGGTCGAACACGACACGGACCACCGATGACACCCCCCGAGGACGACGACGCCCCCTGGGAGCCCCTGACACCCCGCCGCCCACCGCCCCCCACACGGACCCCGTCCCCCGGACACCGGGCCGGGGACGCGCCGAGGCCCGAGGAGGAAACCCGAGCGTCCGACGGGGACGGCCGGTTGTCTGGCGGGAGCACCCGCGTGTCTGATGGGGACAGCCGGATGTGCGGCGGGAGCACCCGCGTGTCTGATGCGGACGGCCGGTTGTCTGACGGGAGCCCCCGCGCGTCTGACGGGGATAGCCCGATGTGTGGCGGGAACACCCGGGCGCCTGACGGGGATACCCGGGCGCCCGACGACGACGGCCGGGTGTCCGACGGGAACAGCCGGGTGTCCGACGGGAACAGCCGGGCGTCCGGCGTGAATCCCTGGGTGTTCGACGACGATGACGACCCCCCGGACACGTTCTCGCCCCGGCGCTCGGGCGGGCGTGGGCGTGCACCCGGCGATGGTGGCGAGCCCTCGGACGGTGGCCCCTCGTCCCGGGGGCCCGGCGAAGGCGCCCGGGACGCCGGGGACGACGACGAGCCGTTGGACACGATCGCGCCGCGGCGGCCCGGCCGGGGGCGCGGGCCGGGCGGCGGTGACCCGTCCTCGGACGCGGACGCGGGCGCACGGCGGCGCGGCGCCACCGGCGGAACCTCGCGGCTCGTGCGGTGCGCCGGGTGCGGGCGCAAGGTGCCCGCCGCGGTGGAGGCGTGCCCCAACTGCTCGGCCCCCGTCGTGGACGTGGCCGACGCAGGCGACGGCGGCGCCGCGGCGGTGCTGCGGTTCTCCGGCGGCCGGGTGCAGGTGCGGCTGCGCCCCGGGGACGTACGGGGCCTCGGCCGGGACCCGGAATGGGCGCCCACCACGGCCCGCGGGTTCGCCGACGAACTGTCGGTGTCCCGCCGCCACGCCGAGGTCGCCCTGCGCCCGGACGGCACCCTGTGGGTGACCGAACACCGGGACGGCACCGCCCACGGCACCCGCGTCAACGACGTCTATCTGCTGCCCGCCGTGCCCAGGCCGCTGGCCGACGGCGATCGCCTCGTCCTGGGACTCCATTCCGAGGCGACCGTGTCGCTGTGCGCCTCCGGCGGGGACCCGGCCGCCGCGGGAGCCTGAACGGCCCCCGCGGCGGCTCACGTCAGCATCACGCGGCGGCCCGCGTCAGCTCCCCGCGGGCTCCCGCTCGGAGACCGTCGCGCGCACCGGGCCCAGCAGCCGCCGGGCCTCGGCCGCGCCCTCCTCCGTCCGCAGACACACCCTGCGCCCGGGCACCGGCTCCAGCGGAGCCGTCCCGCAGCGGTCCCCGAACAACTGCAGCGCCTCGCGCGGCCGGTGGCGCTTGGACTGCCACAACAGCCCCTGCACGCCCGGCGCGTGCTCCCTGATCAGCCGTACCCAGTAGCGGGTCTTGGCGTAGTCGTCCCGTTCCGCGTCGACCAGCCAGGAGTCCTGCCACACCGCGGCCAGCCCCTCCGCGCTCATCAGGTCCACCAGGGTGAGGTCGGCGGTGGTGCGCAGCACCGACAGGCAGTACGCGCTCGCGCGCGCCCAGGGGATGCGCCGCTGGGCCCCGGGCCCGTCGAACCGCACCGACCGCAGCAGCACCTCGCTGAGCGCCGTCACCGGGTCGAGCGCCGCGTACAGATAGGAGAACGGGTCCTGTTCGGTGGCCCCGAACCGGTCGCCGTCGAAGAACGCGTGCTGGCGGCTGGGGTTGAACGACTCGGGCGGACGCGCCTCGCGGTGGCAGCGGTACAGCTCAGTGCCGGCGGGCAGCACCCGGACCAGCGGCACCATAGGGGCACCCTCGGGCGGGGCGTGGCCGGCCATCAGTCGTCCTCCACCAGGGCGCGGGCGGCGGCGAGGATCAGCTCGTGCGGCACCGCGTCCAGCAGGTCGGCCGGAGCGCCGTCCAGCCATTCGTTGTCGCCCAGCCACCAGTCCGCGGCACCCCACGGGTCCTGGCCGGCGAGCAGCAGCCGGTTCACCTCGCGCACCACGGGCCGCAGTCCGTCCGTGCCGGGCGTGAACTGGAACTCCGGGTAGCGGTCGCCGAGTTCGGGGTGGTGCAGCCGGATCAGATCGTCCGCCGCCGCGTCCGTCACGGCCGCGAGCGCCGTGTCCGCGCTCCGCGCCGGGGCGCCCAGCAGCCGCCGCCGGGTGGTGTCGAGGACCTCCTCGGCCGTCGGCGGCGGCCCGGACAGGAAGCCGAGCAGATCGGTCAGCCGGTCCCGGTCGGCGACGACGTCCCGGCCGGTGTCCGTGTCGGCGTAACGCACGGTGTCGTTCAGCGCCGCGCCGACGGGGTGGTGCGCGGGGAGCCTGCTCAGCATCCGGCCCACGTCCCGCACGGCACGCCGGGTCGGGCCGCGGCCCTCGGCGTCGCCGAGCGCGGTGACCCGGCGCAGCAGCTGGGCGCGCTCGTCCGCGTCCAGTTCGGCCAGCGTCTGCGCCCAGTGGCGGTGCAGCAGGGCGATCAGTCGGTCGGGCGTCATCGGGCCGGGTCCCTCCTGGGCGGCTCGGGGGCGGGATTGCCCTGGTGGATGAAGGCGGCCCAGTCCTGGAGCCGCCCGAGGTCCTGCTGTGCGAGGAACGGGTCGAGCACGGCCAGCCCCGCCACCGGCGGCCGGCGCTCGGCCGGGGTGAGGGCGTACCGCTGGGTGGCCCGCAGCGCGTCGGGCGGGGCGAGTCCGGCGTTGAGATGGTGGTGCAGGACCGTCATCAGGGCCGGGGTGACCCGGTCGGACACGGGCCAGCGGGAGCCGACGACGTCCGTGGCCAGCCGGTGCACGAGGGCGGTGGTGAGGGTGAGGGCCTCGTCGTGGTCCGCGTCGCTGAGGTCGGTCTCGCACGCGCTGAGCACCACGAGCGGCCCGGAGCGGTCCCCGGCCGGCGGGGTGTCCATCAGCGTGGTCACCGTGAGGCGGCCGGTCGCGGCGGGCGCGTCGTCCTCGCACCACAGGAACAGCGCGGAACGGGTGGGATCGGTGCCGGCGCGCCCGTGGCACACCAGGTGCACCACGGCGGCACGGCCGTCGGCCGCCGCTGACTCGGCGCCCAGGACCTCCAGCACGGCCGCGGGGGTCGGCAGGTCGTTGCTCCCGGAGCCGTCGTCCTCCTCCAGGACCCGGGCACCGCCGTAGTACGCCTCGCGCAGCGCCTCGATCTCGTCCTCGGCGTGGAACAGGTCCACCGACGGGACCGAGACCAGCGCCTGCCCCTGTCCGACCGGCAGCCTCGACCGCCGTATCCCGTGGACCAGTTCGGAACCGGAGGCGGCGAAGGTCACCACGGCGAGTTCGCACAGGTGGGCGTGGCCGGGGGCGTCGCCCCGCTCCGCGTCCGCGGCGGAGGCGGTGGAGGCGGTGGGGCCTTCGTGCGGCAGCCGCAGCCGTGCGGCCTGCCACGGTACGACACCCAGGTCGCCGCAGGGGACGACCACCAGCCGGACCGGTTCCGGGACCTCACCGGTGCCGTCCGGGCGCAGCCCGCTCTCGGCCAGTGCGCGCCCCCACAGGCCGAGCGCGTCCAGCACCGGCCCCATGACCGACTCGCCCGCCCAGTCGCACAGCAGCTCCAGGGACTTCTCCAGCTTCCTGCCCGGCAGCCGGACCGCGGGGATCGCGTCGACGTCCCCCGCGTCCGAGCCCTGGCTGCGCCGCAGCCCGACCCTGGCCCGCACGAACGCGTCCAGCGGGCCGCGGTGCGCGGCGGACAGCCCCGGCAGCTGCACGGCCCGCACACCGAGTCCGGGCCGCAGCAGCAGCGCGGCGCCCGGCTCGTCACCGGTGCCCGGCACCAGGTACACCAGGGCGTCGGCCCGGCAGCGGGCGAGCGCCGCGCCGAGGACCGGCGGGGGCGGCGGGCCCGCCGCCGCGCCCGCGGCGCCCGGTGCCGTGCGCACCAGTTCCAGCGCCTCCCGGCGCAGGGCGCTGGGCAGCCGGGGCACTCCGGTGGCGTCCGGGTGGAGCACCTCGTCGAGCACGGCGGGTCCCGCGGCGCCCGCGGCGACCGTGGCCTGCCGCCAGGCCGCCGCCGTCTCGTACGCGCCGAGCGCCTCCAGCCGGTCGGCCACCGTGGTCCCGGCCGCGGCGGCGTGCAGCACCAGGGCCCGTCCGGCCTCCAGACAGGCGACCGCCTCCTCGGGCCTGCCGAGCCGCACCGCCCAGCCCGCCGCGAGGACACCGAGGCTGCCGGCCGCCCGCGCGGCGCGCAGACCGTGCTCGGCACCGAGCTGGAGCAGCACGTCGTCCGCCGAGGCGCGCAGGGCCCGCCGGGCGTGGGCGAGCGCACGGGCCAGCCGGTCCCGTACGGCGTCGTCGTGGGCGGGGTCGCCGGAGCCGGCGCGCTGCGCGAGGGCCGTGGCCAGCTGTTCGTGCAGCGGCACCACGAGATCGGCGGCGTCGGTCCGGGCCTCTCCGCTCTCGGCCGCCAGGTCGGCCTCGGCGGCCTCCAGTTCGGCGATGGCCTCGTCGAGGAGCGCCGGGTCGGCCTCGCGGGTGTGCAGGGCGCGCAGGGCGAGCGCGATGGCCATGCGGTTGCGGGGGCGCTGACCGGACACGGAGGCGGGCGCGTCCAGCGCGGCCCGCGCCGAGGCGAGGGAGCGCCGTACCCGTTCGGGGTCCGGTTCGAGATGGGTGGCCAGCGCCAGCAGCGGGGCCTCCATCGTGGTGAGCAGCGGCCGGGCGAAGGGGAGCATGTCGGTGTTGGTGAGGGCGGCGGCGTGCTGGTCGACCGCGCTGCGCAGCGCGGACAGGTCGGCGGTCAGCTGCACCCGGACGAGTTCGAGGCCGCACAGGATGATCCGGGGCAGCCCGCGCCACTCGCTGTCTTCCGCGGTCTCCTGCTCGACCAGGGCGAGGAGTTCGTCCCGGATCCCGTCCAACGCGGACAGGTCGCGCTCGCGTTGGGCGCGGTCGACGGCGAACTGGGCGTTCAGACAGCGGTTCATGAGCAGCAGACCGGGTGCGCCGGGCCGCTCGGGCGCACCCGCGGCGAGCAGCCCGCCGGGGCCCAGCGCCGCCTCGATCAGCTCCTGCGCGGTCTGCCCGTCCTGGAGGCTGTGGCCGGTCATGTGGGAGCCGACCAGCACCGCGGGGACGGTCGCCTGGAGCAGCCACTCCGTCTCGTGGTCGACGGGCCCGTCCGCGTTGCGCACCTGGGCGAGCAGTTCCAACGCCCGTCCGAAGTGGGCCTGTTCGCCGGTGCGCATGCCGAGGGCCAGACAGGACAGCGCCGCGATCGCCCGCGCCGGGCCGTCCTCGGAGCCGGCCTCGGCGACCGTCCGCCCGGTCAGCGCGCGCAGGTCGTCGAGCGTGATGAAACCGGGGCTGATGATCTCGGTGAGGATGGTGGGCGCGTCCAGCGAGCGCGCGATCTCCTCCAGCTCCGCCGGACCGGGCGGCCCGGTGGACGGCGCGGGACGCACGGCGTGCGCCGGGGCGGCACCGGACGTGCCGTCGGATGTGCCGCGGGACGCGCCGTCGGACGTGCCGGCGGAGGCACTGTCGGGGGCACCGCCGGGCGTGTCACCGGAGGGCACCACGTCGAACGCCTTCAGCATGTACGGCAGCGCCTGGGCCAGTCCGCCCAGGGGACCGCTGTCGGGCAGCAGACCGGGCAGCGCCGCCACGATGTCCGCCAGCGCGCCGGTGTTGCCGTCCTCCGCGGACCGCAGCAGCGGCACCATGGCCGCGACCGCCTCGATGTGCGGCGGCAGCCGGCCTGCGTCGCCCGCCACCTCGCGGCCCAGTTCGACGACCTCGGGCAGCACCTCGAGGGTGCTCATGCCCTGCACGGCGGCCGGCAGGCCGAGCGGGAGGTAGCGGGCGAGGCCGGGCGGCAGGGCCTCCGTGCCGCCCTGTCCCGACGGGACGTCCAGCAGCGGGGCCAGCAGCAGTACGGCGAGGTCGCGGGCGGCGTCCCGGCGGACACCGGCGGCCAGCTCCGGCACCTGCCGTGCGGCGCGCAGCAGACCGACGGCCCGCACCCGGTCGTCGGGGTCTCGTCCGTCCGCCCAGCGGGCCGCGACCAACGCCCCGAGCCGCGCGGTGACCGCGGCCGCCGGTCCCGGCGCCCACTCGTCGCCGAGCGCTTCGAGTTCGCCGATCAGCGCCTCACGGGCGGCCTTGTCCGGGCCGAGCGGCACCATCACGTTGTCCACGCACGTCACCCCGGCGCCGTCCGCCCGCTCCAGCAGCCGTCGTACGCGCTCCCCGTCCGCGCCCGCCCCGAGCCCGTCGTCCACCGTCAACTGCCGCCCCCGTCCGGTCGGTTCGTCCGTGCCGGCGCCGATACCGTCCCCCGAGCGGTACCGGCCCCCGGCGATCGCACGGCCCCCTGCCGCACGGTCACGGCGTCATGATGCTCCGGCTCACCCGCACGGGGGAGGGCTTTGTGCCGTACGACCAGAATGCGACCGGCTTTGGACCGAACCCGTCCCGACCTGCGCAGAAGAGGCCGTGAGCGGGGCAGCGACGGGCACCGCGGGCCCATGGGCACGATGCCGGCCCCCGCCCCCTGGCACCATCGGCCGAGGGAGGCGGGCGGGCTGCCGCGCGCCGTACGCGCAGGAGGTCCCGATGCCCCGAGTCCCCCAGCCCTTCGAGGAGATCACCCGCCCCGCCTACGCGACCGCGCACCTCGCCGGACTGCGGATCGAGGGCGGCCGGCACGAGGCGGTGCTCAGCGGTGTCTGCCCGCGCTGCGGGCACCCCTTCCAGTTCGTCCACCCCCTCACCGGGTTCCGCGGACCGTGGCCGTCCCGCTCCCGCGACACCTACTCCGTCCAGGTCGCCTGCGTCTGCGCCGAGGAGCACCCCGGCCGCCCGGACGACGACGAGGGCTGCGGCGCCTACTGGATCCTGGTGCTGGAACGGGACGGCCGGTGAGCTGGCGGGCGTTCCCGGGGCCGCCCGCCGCGCCCGCGGACCGCGCCGCCGCCCGCCACCGCCGGCACCTGGTGCGTCAGGAACTGGCCCGGGTCCGCGAGGCCGCGGCCGCCTGGCGCACGGGCCTCGCCGCGCTGCTCGTCGGCATGGTCGGCTTCGGCCTGGTCAAGGGCCGCAGCGACATCAGGGAACTGGCCGCCCCCTACGACGTCGTGGTGGGCTGTCTGCTGCTCCTGACCCTGACGGCGGGCGCGCTGGGCGGCGTCCTGCTGCTGCGCGCCGCGCACGGCAGGCCCGCGGCCACCGTCGTGCAGCAGACACCGCCCGGTGCGTTCGTGTGGGGCGAGGACGCCCTCGACCACCGGGAGACCCTGCGCGCGGCGGCGGCGCTGACGCGGGGTGTGGTGCTGACGGTGCTGTGCGCCGCCGCGCTCACCGCGACGGTGGCCGTGACCTGGTACGGGCCGGACAGGTCCGCGCCCCGGCTGGAGGTGGTCACCCCGGACGGCGGTTTCTGCGGCCGTCCCCGGGGCGTGAGCGACGGCCGTCTGCTGCTGCGCACGGCGGCGGGCGAGGTGCGCGTCCGCCTCGACGACGCCCTCACCGTCCGCGCCGTGGAGTCCTGTCCGGGCGGGGCGGGTCGAGCCGCCCGGACGCCGACGCGCCCCGGTGTCCCGCGTGTCGGACGCGGGGCACCGGGGCGCGCGGTGGGTGACCGGCGCGTGGCGAGCCGGTCACCGGGGGATCAGGCGGTGGTGCGCTGACGGCGGCGCAGGGTCAGGAACGTGCCGGTCGCACCCGCGGCCAGCAGCGCGCCCGCGCCGACGCCCACCGGCAGGGCCGGGAAGGAGGCGTCCGTGGTCGCGGCCGTGTTCTGCATGGCCGGACCCGGGGTCACGTGCGTGGTCACGGGACGCACGTCGTGGATCGCACCGACGTGCTTGACCGAACCGTCCGAGTTCAGCAGGACCTGCTTGCCGTTCGAGTGCCGGAAGTCGAACATCCCGTTCAGCGAGCCCGCGGTGGCGTCGAAGGAGTGGTCGCCGACGCGGCCGGTGTGCCAGTTGTCCTCGATGAAGCGCAGGACGGACGCCTGGTCGGTCTGCGTGTGGTCGACCTTGTTCACCTTGCTGTACGGCGAGACGACCAGCAGCGGCTGACGGGTGCCCGGACCGCAGCGGTCCGCGTAGCCGCCCGCGGCGGCCGGACCGGACTGGCAGGCGGCGGAGTCGGTGGCCTTGCCGTTCGAGCCGACCGTGGTGTCCTTGGAGCCGTTGCGCGGCTTGGCGTACGCGTGGTCGTACCAGCCGTCCGAGTCGTCGTAGGCGACGACGACGGCGGTGGACTTCCACTGCGGCGAGCTCTGGATCGCGTTGATCTCGTTCACCAGGAAGTGCTGCTCGTCGATCGGGTCGGAGTAGCCCGCGTGGCCGTCCTGGTACTCACCGGCCTTGAGGAAGCTGACCGAGGGCAGCTTGCCGGACTTCAGGGCGGCGTCGAAGTCGGTCAGGTCGTAGTTGTGGTTCGCCTGGCCGTTGTGGCCGATCTCGTCCACGTTGCGCGGCGGCAGGTGGTGCGGGTTGGCCGTCGACCTGTAGTACGAGAACGGGTTGTGGTGCGGGCTGTAGTCGACCGCGGCGGCGCCGCCCACGTTGGTGTGCGTGGTGTCGCACTTGGCGTAGTCGCTCTGCTTGCCGTCCCACGCGGAGGAGGGCCGGAAGCCGCCCTGGAACCAGCCCCAGCTGACGTCCTTGGAGTTGAGCAGGTCACCGACGTTGCGGCCCTGCATCGACGCCAGCGCGTTGGTGCTGGTGTGGTCCTTGTCCGAGCAGTCGTCGAAGGCCGGGTCGGGGTCGTTGATGACCGTGCCGACACCCTTGGCGTTCGGCGAGACCACCGTGTAGGCGTCCGGGGTGGACGTCTGCTTCGGGTTCTCCGAGCCGGTCGTCGGGTCCGTGGAGACCACGCCGTGCGTCTGACCGGAGATCAGGTTCAGCGCGCCCGGGGTGGAGGGGCCGTAGACCGAGCTGAAGGAGCGGTCGTTGAGGGAGTACTGCTGCGCGTAGTTCCACAGCGCGGTGACGGTGTTGCCGTCGTAGTAGTCCATCACCAGGCCCGGCTCACCGAACAGGCCGCCGCTGCACTTGTCGACCTCGGTGTTCTGCACGTACAGGTCGGCCTTGCCGCCGTCGGCCGCGTACTGCTCGGCGCCGTACGAGTGGTTCTGGTCGCAGGTCATGGCCTGCGCGGGGGTGAGCCGCTTGGGCGCGTACTGGTTCGGGTTGTGCTTGAGCAGCCCGGCGCGCTCGAGGGTGTCGATGTCCCGGGGCGTGTTCTTCGCCGCGGTGAACTTCGTGCCGTCCGTGTTGGCGGCCTTCGGGTACGTCCCGAAGTAGTGGTCGAACGAGATGTTCTCGTCGAAGATGACGACCACGTGCTGGATGGGGGTGGCCGTCGAGGAGTGGCCGGAGTGGTGGCCGGCCGGCACGGCGGCCCAGGTGGGCGCGGCCCCGCCGAGGACCGTGAGCGCGGCCGCGCCGGCGAGTGCCCCCAGCCCCTTGATCGTTGTACGTCTTCCCCTGCTGGCCATGCTGGTTCACCCTTCGGGCGGAATCGTCATAACGCTGTACGGCTCGGGATGCTCCGCCCGTCGGACCGCCGATCGGCGGAGGGCTGGTGGCGCCAGGATGAACAGCCGGTCTGGGAACGCTGGCCAAAAATTGACCATGCATTGACCAATCGGGCCGGGGTGCAGTAGTGCACCCCGGCCCGGTGATCAGCTCAACAACCGTCGTCCGTACCAGTCGTGGGCGTCCCGCACACCCGGCAGGGCGAAGAAATAGCCACCGCCGAACGGCTTGATGTAATCGGTCAGGGGTTCGCCCGCCAGCCGCTTCTGCACCGTCTCGAACTGCCGCACGAGATCCTGCTGGTAGCAGCAGAACAGCAGCCCCATGTCCAGGTTGCCGTTGTCGTCCATGCCCCGGTCGTAGCTGTACGCCCGCCGCAGCAGCCGCTGCTTCGCGGTGTCCGGGGTGCGCGGGTTGGCGAGCCGGATGTGCGCGTCCAGCGGAATGACGTCGCCCTTGGGGTCGTCCGCGTAGTCCGGCACGTCGTGCTCCGCGTCGCCGTCCAGGGGAGCCCCGGACTCGCGGGCCCGGCCGAACATCCGCTCCTGCTCGTTGAGGGAGACCCGGTCCCAGAACTCCACGAGCATCCGGATCAGCCGGACCACCTGGTAGCTGCCGCCGACCGCCCAGTCCGGTTCGCCCGCGCCCCGGCCCACCCAGATCAGCCGGTCCATCTCACGGGTGTCGGACACCTCCGGATTGGCCGTGCCGTCCTTGAAGCCCATCAGGTTGCGCGGGGTGCCCGACGGCCGGGGCGGGCTGGAGAAGCCGTCCATCCGCCAGCGCACCTGCATACCGCCGCGGGTGTGCCGGGCGATGTCGCGCAGGGCGTGCAGCACGGTGTCCGTGTCGTCGGCGTGCAGTTGCAGACTCAGGTCGCCGTGGCACCACTCGGGACGCAGGTCGTCGTCCTCGAAGGCCGTCATCGGCATGAGCAGGCGCGGGCGTGCGGACGCGAGACCGAAGCGGTCGTCGAACAGCGAGGCACCGACGCCCACCGTCACCGCGAGCCCGCCCGACGGCAGCCGGTCGCCCAGGATGCCCGAGTCGGACGGCGGACCCGTGATGCCGACCGGGTCCGGGATACCGCCCGAGGTCAGGAAACGGGCGCGTTCGGTCAGGGCGCGCAGCAGGTCGGTCAGACCCGCGCGGTCGTCGGCGGTGACGTCGAGCGCCGCGAAGGCCGTGACCCGGCGCGGGGCGGCGATCACCGACGCCTGGTGCGCACCGTGGAACGGGGCCACGGCCGGCCGCGCGTCGGACGCGGCGGTCGCGGGCGCCGCCGCCCCGCCCGCGGCCAGCCCGGCGCCGGCCAGCGCCGCGCCCCGCAGGAAGCCCCGGCGGCCCACACCGCCGGCCCGCTCGGACCGGTTCGCACGCTCGGCCGGGTTCATACGGTCCTCCGCGGGTCGCACAGGGTGGCCACCGAGGCCAGCCGCTCCACCAGGTCGTCGAGCGCCGCGTCCACCCGCTCCCGTCCGTTCCGGTCCAGCCGGTCCAGCGGTGTCCAGCCGGATGCCGTACGGAAGGAGTCGAGGGTGTGCCGCGTCCGGTCCATCTCCTCGTCCAGGCCCGGCAGGTCCGCCAGCCGCGGGGTCAGCAGCGGCCGCAGCCGGGCCAGCACCTCGCGGGTGCCGTCGAGGTTGGCCCGCGCGGTGGCGAGATTGCTGCCGCTGCCGTAGTCGGTGCGGCCGGTCAGCTCGAACTGCACGGTGTTCTCCAGGATCTCGTGCGCCCGCAGCCCCAGTTGGGCCGGGTCCATGCGGGCCTCGGCCCAGCTGTCGCGCAGGGCGGTGACGGCCTTCACCAGATCGGCGGCCGGGCCCCGCAGAGCGCTCGCGGACTCGCCGTGCCACAGCCCGTACTCGATCCGGTGGAAGCCGGTGAAGTCCTTGTCGTGCACGCCGCCGGGCAGCCCCGCGTCCGTGCCGTTGATCGCGCCGTCGGCGTCGCCGAACGCGTCGTACGCCGCGCCCAGCCGCTCGTACTCCATGTGCGCGGGCAGCCAGGCCTTCCGGGCGCCGGCCAGGTCGCCGCGGTCGACGGCGTCCCGCAGGTCCCCGGTCAGCCGGACCGTGGTGCCGAGGCCCCCGGCGACCCACTTCTGGTAGTCGAGCGCGGGCGGGATCAGGTCGTGGACGGTGAGCGCGGGCGCCGCCGGGCCGCCGGTGCCCTCGGTGAGGTGGACCGTGGGGCCGGTGACCGCGTCGGCGTCGTCGGGGACGCACTTGAACGCGTAGGCACCCTTGCCGAGGCGGACCGTGAGCGGTCGCGTCGTGCCGGGCCCGATGTCCTCCACCTCCCCGTAGACGGCCTGGGACTTCGGGTCCTCCAGGTACACCTCGGCGGGGCCCGCGGTCGTGTTGTGCAGGTCGAAGACCTGGACGCCGGGCACCGGCGCGGACCAGCCCCGGCCGCAGTGGCCGGGGGACACCTCGACGGTGGTGTGGGGAACTGCGGGCGTGGCGGCGCGTGCCGGGCGATCCGAGTGCCGGACGGCGAGCACCACGGCCATGACGAGCAGGAGGACGAGGCCGAGGGCGCCGTACAGGCGCGCGGGTGTCCCCCTGAGGCCGGACGGCATCCGGACCTCCCAGGATCGTGACGTGCGTGAACGCCTCATGCTAGGAACCGGATCGCCCCCGGACGGACGTCCAGAAGAACCCATGACCAAGAGTTCCCCCCTGGTTCACCGTGCGGTTCCCGGGGCGGCGGACGTCCCGCCGGGGCGGCGGCGGGACGGGCCGGGGCGGGTCAGGGCTCGATCAGGCCGACCCGGATCGCGTAGCGGGTGAGTTCCAGGCGGTCCTTGAGGGCGAGTTTCTGGAGCAGGTTGGCGCGGTGGCGCTCCACGGTCCTGGGGCTGATGACGAGCAGGTCCGCGATCTCCTGCGAGGTGTGGCCCTCGGCGACCAGCTTCAGGATCTCCTCCTCGCGGTCGGTGATGGTCCTCGCGGGCAGCGCGCGGCCCTCGCGGGCCAGGTCCAGATAGGCGCGGATCAGGGCGTTGACCGCGCCGGGGTAGAGGAACGGCTCGCCGCGCATGGTGGCCCGGCACGCCTCCACGAGGTCGCGGTCGGCGACGGACTTGAGGACGTAGCCGGAGGCACCCGACGCGAGGGCCTCGAAGAAGAACTGCTCGTTGTCGTACATCGTCAGGATCAGGACCCGTGTCCCCGGCTCGTCGCGGGCGAGTTCACGCGCCGCCTGGAGCCCCGTCAGCCGGGGCATCGCGATGTCCAGCACGGCCAGGTCGGGGTGGTGGGCGTGGGCGAGCGCGACCGCCTCGGCCCCGTTGTCGGCCTCGGCGACGACCTCCAGATCGGGCTCGCCCTCCAGGATCAGCCGGACCCCACGACGGACCAGCGCGTGGTCGTCGGCGAGCAGGATGCGGGTGGGGGAGGGGGCGGAGGGGTGGGTGAGGGGAGCGGAGGAGCGGGAAGGGATGGGCATGGCGGGGGACTTCCGTGGTCGGGGATCGTGGGTCGTGGTCAGGTGTCCGTACGGCCTCCTTCCGGCAGCGGTACGTCGAGTCGTACCTCCGTGCCGCCGTCCGGGCCGGGCCCCACCGTGAGGCGGGCGCCGATCAGGAGGGCCCGCTCCCGCATGCCGCGCAGCCCCGCGCCCTCGGGGGCCGTGCCGATGCCGTGCCCGTCGTCGCGGACGCTCAGCTCCACGCCGGACGGGGTGCGCCGCAGGGCGAGTTCGGCGCGGGCGGCGCCGGCGTGCCGGGCGGTGTTGGTCAGACCCTCCTGGGCGACCCGGTAGAGCACGAGTTCCCGCGCAGGGCCGAGCGGCGGCAACTCCGGGTCGAGCCGGTCCCGCACCGCGAGGTCCGGCCCGGTGAACTCGCCGGTGAGCGACTTCAGGGCCCGGGCCAGACCGAGTTCGTCGAGCACACCGGGCCGCAGTCGGCGGGCGATGCGGCGGACCTCGTCGAGTCCGGCCCGGGTGGTCTCCCGCACCTCGTGCAACTGCGCGCGCAGGCCGTCCGGCGCGTGCCGGGCGACCCGCTCCAGGTCGAGCAGCACGGCGGTCAGGGTCTGGCCCACCTCGTCGTGCAACTCCTGTGCCACGCGCCGCCGTTCGGCCTCCTGCGCGGACAGTGCCCGCGCGCTGCTGGTGGCCCGCTCGTCCTCCAGCCGGTCGAGCATCGTGTTGAACGCCGTGATCAGCTCGGCGATCTCGCCCTGCCCGCCGGCCCGTGCCCGCGGTCCCGGCCGCAACAGGTCCGCGGTGGTCATGGCCCGCGCGAGGCGGTGCAGCGGGGCCAGGACGACCCGCAGCAGCAGCGCGTTGGCGACGAGCATGGCGGCGAGCCCGGCCGTGAGGATCGCGGCCTCCGTCAGCAGCACCGGCGTGGACACGGTCACCGGTCCCAGCAGCAGCGCGGCGGCCACGACCAGCACGACGGCGTTCAGCAGGAAGATCCGCCAGAACAGGGGCACGGCACACCGCCTCCTCGACCCGGACGCCCGCCTCCAGCCTCGCCGCCGCCCCGCGCCGCCGCCATCCGTGGCAACACCCATCTTCGACCCGCCCCGCCCACGACGCGTGACGGCTCGTGTACGGGGCAACCACCAAGAAAGATGAGGGCTGGACCTGATGGCGGCAGTCGCAGGAGGGGGAAAGCCTGGAGTTACGGGGGCCACCGCCACGGCACGCGAACTGACCGGCTCCGTGGCGGTGCCAGGTTTCGGGAGGGATGAGCCGTGACCCAGTCCGACGACGACCGCCTGGTCGATCTCGAAGCACGTGTCGAACGCGACGATCCCCGCTTCGCCCGCGGGCTCGGCGCCGGGCGCCCTGCCCGGCCCCGCGAGTACCGGCGCGCGGGCGCCTGGTGGGGGCTGGCCGCCGGGGTGGCCGTGCTGGTCGCGGGGGTGTTCCTGCCCCACGGCCTGATGATCGCCACCGGCCTGGTCGTCATGGGGATCGCCGTGGAGCTGTTCGACCCGCACCGGGAGAACGGGGGGCGGCGCAAGATACGACGTTGAGGATCACCGGGGTGCCCGAACACCGGGTGCGCTAGAATTCTTTACCGAGCCCTTACGCTCTGTTGAGCGTTGGCTTGCTCAGTCGTCGGGTGACGTGTGCCGGTTTCCGGCTGCCGTGATGGGGAGGGCGTGACATGGACCGAGTCGTCCGTGGCCCGGCCGCCGTCCGCGCGCGTGTCGGCAGTGCCGCCCGCGACAGCGTTCCCGATACCGACAGCGCCGCCCCGGGCCACCGCGTCCCGCGCTGACGCCCGGCCGGACCGCGCACCCGCGCCGGTCCCTCCGACATCCGATCCGGCCGTCGTACCCGGCCCGCACCCGTCCCCTCCGCGGACGGCGCGCGCCCGCGTGTCCGCGACGGCAGCCACGTCCGGCCCCGCCCGGGGCCCCGGCCCCGGCGCCGGACGTCGGCACCCGCGCAGGCACAGACGCCGCCACCGACCGATCACGGAGGTCAGACGCCCGTGCACCACACCACCACCATGCTCATCGAACTCGGGGCGATCATCCTCGTCCTGGGCCTGCTGGGCCGGTTCGCCGGACGAGTGGGCTTCTCGCCCATACCCCTCTACCTGCTCGCCGGCCTCGCCTTCGGGCACGGTGGCATCCTGCCGCTGTCCGCCAGCGAGGACTTCGTCGCGACCGGCGCCGAGATCGGCGTGGTCCTGCTGCTGCTCATGCTCGGCCTGGAGTACAGCGCCTCCGAACTCGTCACCACCCTCCAGACCCAATTCCCCTCCGGGGCCGTCGACTTCGTGCTCAACGCCGTTCCCGGCGCGGTCGCCGCGCTGCTGCTCGGCTGGGGGCCGGTCGCCGCCGTCGCCCTCGCCGGGGTGACCTGGATCTCGTCCTCCGGGGTCATCGCCAAAGTCCTCGGCGACCTCCGCAGGCTCGGCAACCGCGAGACGCCGGTCGTCCTCGGGGTGCTCGTCCTGGAGGACCTGGCCATGGCGGTCTACCTGCCGATCCTCACCGCCCTGCTCGCCGGGGTGAGCCTCGCGGGCGGCACGGTCACGCTGCTCATCTCGCTCGGTACGGTCGGCGCGGTGCTCTACGTGGCGCTCAGGCACGGACGGCTCGTCAGCCGGGCGGTGTCCTCCGACAACGCCGAGACCCTGCTGCTCGCCGTCCTCGGTCTGACGTTGTTGGTGGCGGGCCTCGCCCAACAACTCCAGGTCTCCGCAGCCGTCGGCGCCTTCCTCGTCGGCATCGCCCTCTCCGGCGAAGTCGCCGAAGGAGCCCACAACCTCCTCGCCCCCCTGCGTGACCTCTTCGCCGC
>NZ_JBEZXS010000059.1:0-46721 GCF_040638185.1 Streptomyces sp. NPDC026672 | reverse complement strand
GTGTTCTGCGGTGTGCTCTCCCTATCGGGGGTGGTCCCCGGGCCGGGGCTTCGGGGGGGCGGGGCGCGCGGTTCCCCGCGCCCCTCACGGGCGCGGGGAACCGCGCGTTCAGGCGTGCAGCCCGGGTGCCTCGGTGATGTCCAGGTACACCTGGTCCGCCTGCGGCCAGCGCTCGGTGATCCGCTCCCGGATGCGCACACAGGCCAGCTCGACGTCCTCGCTGTCGATCCCGGGCGCGAGGTCGACACGGACGGCCACGAGCACCGAGTCCATGCCGAGCCGCATCGTCAGCAGCGACGCCACGTTGTCGATCTCCGCCTCCGACTTCAGCAGGGCGTGGATCTCCTCGCTCAGCTCCGGGTCCACGGCCTCGCCGATCAGCCGGTCCCGGGCCTCCCGCGACAGCCGGTACGCCACGTACACCAGCAGCACCCCGATGCCGACGGACGCCGCCGCCTCCCACGCCACGTTTCCGGTGACCATGTGCAGGATCATCCCGACGCCGGCCAGCACCACACCCAGCACGGCCGTCGCGTCCTCGGCGATCACCGTGCGCAGCGCCGGGTCCGCGACCCGGCCCCGCTGCCGGTGCGCCTGGTACAGCGCCCGCACCAGGGACGTGCCCTCGGCCACCAGGGCGACACCGAGCACCACAAGACCGGCCACGTACCCCTGGTGCGAGTCCTTCGGCTCCGACCGGAGGGCGTGCAGCCCCTGGTAGACGGAGAAGCAGCCGCCCATCACGAAGATCCCCACCGCGGCGAGCAGCGCCCAGAAGTAGCGCTCCTTGCCGTAGCCGAACGGGTGCCGTGCGTCCGGCGGGCGCCGGCTGCGCCGCAGCGCGACCAGCAGGAACACCTCGTTCAGGCTGTCCGCGACCGAGTGCGCGGCCTCGGAGAGCAGTGCGGGGGACGCGGCCAGGAACCCGGCGGCCCCCTTGGCCGCCGCGATCACCAGATTGGCCGCCAGGGCGACCAGGACCGTGATCCGGGTCCTGCCGTCCCGGTCCTGCCCACCGCTTCCTGTCCGCTGTGCTGTCACACCTTCACCGTCCCCTCGTGCGATCCACTGCGCCTCCGGGTACCCGGCCGGGTGCGCCTTGCAACCGGGGCGGGACACCGTGTCACCCGGTGGTTTGTCCGGTGGGCGCGGGGGAAGCCGGTGGCCCGTGCGGTGCCCATCGGGTGTCTGCCGGGTGCTACGGCCCGGTTTGCGCGGATCTCCTCAGTGGTACCGCTGACCGGCGCGGCCCCGGGCCGCGCGGGCCGCGGACGTGGAACGACCGGAAGGCGGGGCGATGAGCGAGGACGTACCAGGCGCGGCGGGGGCCGGGACGGTGACGACCCGGGTGCCCGCGCGGCTCGACCGGCTGCCGTGGTCGCGGTGGCACTGGATGATCGTGATCGGCCTCGGCACGGTGTGGATCCTCGACGGCCTGGAGGTCACGGTCGTCGGCTCCATCGCCAGCCGGCTCTCCGAGGACGGCAGCGGACTGGCCGTCACCGACGCCCAGGTCACCGGGATCGCCGCCGCCCTGTACGTGGCGGGGGCCTGCTCCGGCGCGCTGTTCTTCGGCCGGCTCACCGACCGCTTCGGCCGCAAGAGGCTGTTCCTGGTCACGCTCGCCGTCTATCTGGCGGCGACCGCGCTGACCGCGGTGTCCTTCTCGGCCTGGTGGTTCTTCCTCTTCCGCTTCCTGACCGGCTTCGGCATCGGCGGTGAGTACGCGGCCATCAACTCCGCGATCGACGAACTGATCCCCAGCAGGTACCGGGGCCGCGTCGACCTCATCATCAACGGCAGCTACTGGCTGGGCGCGATGGGCGGCGCGCTGCTGTCCGTGCTCGCCCTGGACACCAGCATCTTCCCGGCGGACGTGGGCTGGCGCCTCTCCTTCGGTCTCGGTGTCGTCCTCGGCCTGGTGATCCTCCTGGTGCGGCGCCATGTGCCGGAGAGCCCGCGGTGGATGCTGATGCACGGCAGGTCCGAGGAGGCGGAACGGCTCGTCGACGACGTGGAGCACGAGGTCGAACGGGAGACCGGGCGCGGACTGCCCGACGCGCGGGGTGAGATGAGGATCCGGCAGCGCGGTTCCGTCGGTTTCGGCGAGATCGCCCGCACCGTCTTCCGCCGCTACCCGCGGCGCGCGACCCTCGGGTTCGCGCTCTTCATCGGGCAGGCGTTCCTCTACAACGCCATCACCTTCGGCTTCGGTTCGATCCTGGTGCGCTTCTTCGGGGTGTCCAGCGGCATGACCGGTTACTATTTCGCGGTCATCGCGGCCGGCAACTTCCTCGGCCCGCTGCTGCTCGGGCGCCTCTTCGACACCTGGGGACGCCGGCCGATGATCGCCGGCACCTACATCCTCTCGGCGCTGCTGCTGTTCGTCACCGCCGCGCTCTTCGGTGCCGGGGTCCTGAACGCGACCACCATGACGCTGTGCTGGTGCGTGGTGCTCTTCTTCGCCTCGGCGGGCGCCAGTTCGGCGTACCTGACGGTCAGCGAGATCTTCCCGATGGAGACCCGGGCCATGTCGATCGCCTTCTTCTACGCCATCGGCACGGCCGCGGGCGGCATCGCCGGTCCGCTCGTGTTCGCCGGACTGACCGAGAGCGGTGTCGTCTCGGACGCGGTGCTCGCCTTCTCCGTCGGCGCCGCCCTGATGCTGGCGGCCGGCCTGGTGGCGGTGTTCTTCGCGGTCGCGGCGGAGGGCCGCTCCCTGGAGGACATCGCCACCCCGCTGTCGGCGGAGGCTGCCACGGCAAAGGTCTGACCGGACGCGCCACCGGTCGCCTCGTGTCGCGACCGGAAACGGCCGCGACACGAGGAGGTGGGCTCAGTACTCGTAGGCGCCCACGTCGAATGGCGCGGACCGCTGCTTCCTGTCGGCGTCGATCGTCGGCGCGTTCCGGTCGGTGGCACCGCCGATCGCGGTGCTGCCCGCCTTCAGATGCAGGTCGCCCGCCTGGTAGTTCACGAAGTGGTTGGCGTAGGCGGTGCCGACCTCGATGTTGTTGGAGTGCTGGGCGTCGGCCGCGGCGGCGGTGTTGAACTTGTGCGCCAGGTTGTTGCGGACGACGTCGCCGGTCGGCGGGGTGCCGTCCTTCTGGTTGGTGAGGCGGATCTCGCTGTCCGCGGCCGGGTAGCGCGGCACGACGGTGTTGTTGACGATCCGGCTGTTGTTCATCCCGTACAGGCCCATGGCGAGGCCGACCTCGACCTGGACGACGTTGTTCTCGATGGTCCAGTTGTTGTACGGACCGTCGAAGGCGCTCAGGCCCTGGATGGTGTACTTGTCGTTGTACTGGAACGGGACCTTGGTGTAGCGCGTGCCCATGCGGCTGATGAAGACGTTGCCCCGCAGCACCACGTCGGAGACCGGTGTGAAGCTGCCGTCACCGCGGTAGCTCTGGAACATGTCCCGGTGCGGCGGGTCGCTCTCCGTGCCGGCGGGCACCACCGCGTAGCTGTTGACCGCGGTGTTGTACTCGATCAGACAGCCGCTCACCTTGCAGCGGTAGGCGTCCTCCCAGAAGTGCTCGACCTTGTTGCCCCTGACCACCGCCCCGGTGGCCCCGGCGCCCGCGGTCGACGTGCGCTCCAGCATCACACCGTTGCGGACGTTGCGGATCTGGTTGTCGAGCACCTGGTTGTTGGCGCCGACGACCAGGACCCCGGTGCCGCTGCGGTTCACCCAGTCGTTGTTGTACCAGGTGTCCGCCGCCGTATCGCTCGCCGCGCGGACCTGGGAGCCGCGCAGGACGTCGTTGGTGGCGCCGGAGTCGAACTGCACCAGGTTGCCCGTGGTGTAGGTGCCGTCCGCCTCCTGCGGCGAGACCAGCACGCCGTCCACCGTCCAGCGGGTGGCGCCGGACGCGAACCGCAGGGTCTTGAAGCGGGGTGTCGCGCCGGGCGCGGCCTTGATGGTCCGGCTGCCCGAGGAGATGCCGCCGGTGACGACGGCGTTGCCGTAGTTGCCGCTGAGCAGGTACACGACGTCGCCCGAGGCGTAGGTCCGGCCCTGGGCGAAGATGTCCTGGAAGGTCTTCCAGGGCTGCGCGGACGTACCGGGGTTGGCGGACGAACCGCCCACCGGGTCCACGTAGTAGTTGGTGGCGGCGGCCGCGTCGGGCGAGGCCCCGGCCGCGAGGGCCGAGTGGCCGCCCGGCAGGGCGAACAGGAGCAGGACGCAGACCAGGAGCGCCGGCAGGCGGACCCCTCTGCGGGTGACCAGGGGAACGGACACGACTGAACCTCGGCTCGGAGTGGGGGAGTTGGCGGGTCGTGCTGCGCTTCGCCGAGGAGTGTGGGCCCAAGTCATTCCTTGAGTCAACAGATTCATTGGAATGAATCATTGGATCCCGGCCCCGGGCGCGGCTGATGACGACCGGTAGGGTCGACCGTGTGACAGCGAACCCGGGGGACGTGACCGTGGCGGAGGCCGACGGGCCGCGGAGTCCCGCCGGTTCGGCGGCCAGGGGCCACAAGACCCGCCGGCTCGCGGACGAACTGCGCCGCGGCATCGCCGAGTTGCGCTGGCCCGCCGGAAAACTGCCCACCGAACAGGAGTTGGCGCGCGACCAGCAGGTCAGCCTCAACACCGTGCGCCGCGCCGTCGACCTCCTCGTCCAGGAGGGTCTGGTCTACCGGCGGCAGGGATCGGGGACGTACGTCTCGGAGCCGCGGACCACGGAGACCGGGTACGCGGTCGGGGTCGTCGTGCCGTCGCTGACGTACTACTACCCGAGGGTCGTCGCCGGCATCGAGCGGCGGCTCGCCCTGCGCGGCTCCCGGATGCTGCTGCGCAGCACCGACTGGGACCCGGGGCGCGAACAGGAGGCCGTGGAGGAGCTGATCCGCGCGGAGGCGTCCGGGCTGATTCTCGTCCCCTCGCTCCGCGACGGCGGTACACCCTTCTGGCCCGCGGAACCGGACCGGCTCGACGTGCCCGTCGTACTCGTCGAGCGCGGCCTCGAACTGCCCGCGACCCTCCACGAGTTCGTCTGCTCCCACCATGCGGCGGGCGCGCTGACGGCCCTCGAACACCTGCTGCGCCTCGGGCACACCCGGATCGGCTACATGGAGCGCACGAGCCCGCACACCGCCCCGCAGATCCGCGCGGGGCTGGCCGCGGGGCTGGAGCGGGCCGCGCAGGCCCCGGGCGGGGCCGTCACGGCGTCACTGCCGCGCTGGACGGCCCCGGACGCCGACGGGTTCCTCGACCGTGTGCTGGACCACGGTGTGACGGCCGTGCTGTGCTTCGCCGACCGTGAGGCGTCCCTCCTGATCCATGCCGCCCGGCGGCGCCGCCTCGACGTGCCCGGCGACCTCTCCGTGATCGGCTACGACGACGAGGTCGCCGATCTGTGCGAGGTGCCGCTCACCGCGGTGTCCCCGCCGAAGGCCGAGATCGGAGCGCGCGCGGTGGACGTCCTGGCCGCGCGGATCGCCGAGCCGGAGTCGCCGCGCCGCCAGGAGGCCCTGGTGCCCCGCCTGGTGGTGCGCGACTCCACGGGACCGGCACCCCGGCGCGGCTGAACGGGCGTCACCCCTCCCCGCCGGGCTCCGGCGCGAGCGGTCGGTCCTCCTCCGGGGGCAGCAGCCTGAGCGCGGACATCCACACGGTCAGCGGGTTCACCCGCTCCGGGTGGCGCCGGGTCATCTCGTCGAAGTACCCCCGCCGGGTCGGCCGCCCGGCGAGGACCTCCTCGGCGGCGTCGAGGTACGCCCGGGTCTCGGCGATGTCGGAGGGGGCGTCGGGCCGGGTCGGGTCGCGGTGGCCCGCCACGACACGGGCGGGGTCGAGGTCCGCGACGACGTCCAGGGCGTGCCGCCAGGCGTCGATCCCGCCGTCCGCCGCCTCGGCGAGGTACTGGTGCACGTTGTTGTAGACCACGTCGCCCGCCGCCACCAGCCCGATCGAGGGGGCGTACAGCACGGAGGTGTCGTCCATGTCGCTGTGCCCGGCCTCGACGGGCAGCAGCACGTGCCCGTCGACCTCGAAGCCCTCCTTCGGCGCGGTGTCGAGCTCGACGGGCGCCGCGGCGAGCTGCTCCGGGAACGCGGCCGGCCACAGCCCGGTCGCGTGCCCGTCCGGGGCGGCGGCCCTGATCGCGTCGATCGTGCCCCGGGTGGCGAGGACCCGTACCCCGGGGAAGCGCTCGACCAGCGGCCGGGTGCCGAGCCAGTGGTCACCGTGGCCGTGGGTGACGTAGATGAACGACAGCCGCTTGCCGAAGCCCTCCACCCAGTCACCGAGGGCCGCCGCCTGGGCCAGGGTGATCGGCGGGTCCACCAGGGCGGCCTCGGTCGGGCCGTGGATCAGCGTGTGCGCCAGCGGGGACCACGCCCCCGGTGTGCCGTCGGGCAGGCGGAGCGCGGCGGGTGCGACCGGCGTCATGCCCGACACATGGACGTCGTAGAGGAGAGTGCTCATGTCGATGACAGAAGCATAAGTTTTTTACTTATGTCAATCGGTGCACGGAGTGCTGCGACCGCGTTACGGTGAAAGAAGTAAGCCAATAACACCTACAAGGGGATCGATCATGACTACCTACACGGGAAGCGGGGACGAGAGCCTGCGGCGGACGGACTACCGTCCGTCCTGGCTCGACAGGCTGGCCGCCGACGTCACCATGGAGGCGTCCGTCCTGAACGGGATCGTCGAGGGCCCGGAGGCGGTGCGCGCCATCCTCGGGTTCGCCCGCACGCTGTACGACTACCAGGAGTTCCTGTACGTCGGCGAGTACGGCGAGCGCGGTTTCGTCGAGGACTACGTCTCGCGGGTGCGCGACGAGCCGATCGGCAGTGTGGTCGTGGTCCGGTACGACGACGCGGGCGAGGTCCGCCGCATCGTGATCAACCACCGTCCGCTGAAGGCGGTGCTCCTGTGGTCCCGTCTGATGGGCGAGCACTTCGCGGGCACCGAGTACGAGAAGTACTTCCTGACCCCCGAGCTGCTGAAGGAACTCCCCTGACGGCAGGGGGAGTCGGGGGCGGGGGCCGCAGACCGTCCGGCGGCCCCCGCGACGCGTCCGTATGTCACCAGCAGCCGTGGAGGGCCGGTCTGCGGGTGGCGAGGGTGACGACACGGCTCGCGCCGTGCGCGCCGGACACATCGGCCCGCAGGGTGACCGGGTGCCGGTCGGTCAGGTCGACCGCCGGATCGGTGTCGAGCGCGCGGACCGCCGTGGCGTCGAGCGTCACGGTGACGGAGGTGCCCGTCTGCGTCGGGTCGCTGACGGCGACCGTCAACGTGTCGCGCCGGGCGCGCACCAGGACCGAGCACGGGGCGTCCACGGTGACCGGGCCCGCGCTCCCCGCGTCGAAGAAGTTGGCGGCGAGGACGCGCTCGGACTCGTCCACCACCGCCTGGACCCGCGCGGTGTTGGCCAGGACGCGGGGCGCGCGATGACGTACGGCCGCGTCGTGGCCGGCGCCGGGCAGCAGGACGTAGCTGTAGCCGGCCCCCTCCGGGTCGGTGCCGTGGTCGAACCAGAGCGTGAGGTAGGGGCGGGTCACCTCCTCGGTGCTGCTGCCGGTGTTGATGTCGTGCCAGGTGCCGGTACGGGCCTCCCGAAGCGCGTGGACCGTGGCGCCCTCGGGGAAGAGATAGGCGCCGACGCCGTCGATCGCGACGGAGCGCGCCCGCGGGAACGCCCTGCTCCAGCCGGGCGTCGCAGGCTGGCGCCGGCCGTCCACGACGAGCGGCCGGGTGCCGGCCGCCCCCAGGTTGCGGTTGTCGACGATCGTCTCGATCGGCACCCCGTCGGTCGCCTCGATGCCCGCGCCCAGGCAGACGATCGAATCACCCAGGCAGAACCACGACTTTTTCGCCCTGAGGGTGCTCGACAGACCGCGCACGTCCTGGCCCAGGGAGGCGTACGTGCCGTCGGTGGCGCCGCCCGCCCAGGTCGCGGCGGGACGCGGCGCGCCCCAGGCGCCGCCCTCCCCGTCGGAGAGCCGCTTGGTGGACACGGTCGTGCCCGGCAGCCGGTACGGGTCGACGGTGGGCCAGAAACCGTCCGAGTACTGGTCGTTGTCGTGGCCGGCGCCCCACCAGTAGGTCATGCCGTTGCTGGTGTGCCAGCCTCGCAGGTTCTCCCCGTTGCCGTTCTCGTAGTACGTGGTGCGGGCCGAGCACATGCTGACGGCGGCGGCCCAGCCGGGGCGCCGGTGCACCGCCCGGTCCATGGCGAACAGCCGGTGCCCGACCGGCTCCGCCGCCGGTTCGACGGTCCTGTCGGCCAGCAGGGCCTGGGCGCGGGCGAGTTCGGGGACGCCGACACCCGGGTCCGACAGATAGGGGAGCGAGGTCAGTGACGCCTCGCGGGTGATCCAGCCCTTGACCGTCGCCTTCCACGCGGCCGACTGCGTGGCGCCGCCCATGCCGGAGGCGGCCAGGCGCAGGATGTCGGAGATGAGGGCGTGCCCGCGGGTGTGGTCGCTCTGCGCCACCGGGTTGCCGCCCTGGAGTCCGCGGCTGATGGCCCGGCCCGACACCCCGTCCATGGCGATGCCGTTGTAGACGAACGGCGCGTAGGCGCGGGTGACCGAGTCCAGGACGTTCGCCACCTGCGGGTCGGTGACCGCCCAGGGCGAGTCGGCGAACAGGGCGAACAGCCAGCTGAAGTCGCCCAGCATGACCTCGCCGTACGTACCCGTGTACGGGATGTCGGTGTGCTGGATGAACGAGCCGTCGGCGTAGAGCCCGTCCCCGGTGGTGACGTAGGGGAAGATCGGCGACAGGGCACCGGACGCCAGGGCGACCTTCGCGGCGTCCCTGCCCACCACACCCCGCAGGGCGATGACCTTGCACAGGTCCGCCCGGTTGGCCCCCGTGCTGTTGCCGCTGTACGACGCCACCGCCGAGTCGGGCACGAAGTGGTCGATCGCCGCGCAGTAGGCCGCCACCTGCGCCGCACTGAGGTGCGGGTACACCAGGACGCAGGCGTCCAGCAGGGACTTGGGGGCACCGATCTGCCAGTCCCACCAGTTGTCGTAGGTCGCGGTGGACGCCGTGTAGGCGTGGCCGCCCAGATGGTCGAGGCCGGCGGCCACCTGCGCGGCGAGCGTGGCGTCGGCGGTCACGCCGGTGCCGGGCTGGGCGTGGGCCAGCGCCATCGTCCTGAGCCGGACACAGCTCTGGGTGATGTTGTTGGAGACACGGCCGAGCGGGAGGTCCGGCCACAGGGAGGCGGCGTCCGGGGTCATCGTGCTCCGGAACTGCCGTGCCTGGGTGCCGAGTCGGGCGAGGGCGTCGGCGTAGGGTGCCGCCGTCGCGTCGAAGTCCCCTCCGGTGAGGAGCTGTTGCCAGCGGCCGCGCAGGATGTCGAAGTCGTCGTCGGCCGCGGCGGCCGTCCCCGCCGGGAGCGTCAGGCCCCCGGCGGTGGCGACGGCCGCCGCCGTGCCGAGTTGGAGCAGCCTGCGCCGGGACACCCCCGTGTTCCGTCGGTGGACCGATCCGGGCTCATGTCTGTCCGTGCTCATGGAACGCCTCCTTGCCGCGTCGGGTCCGGCTAGCGAGGAAGGTAAGCGGTTTCCATGGAGGGCGTCAATGGTTCACGCACGGCGGATGATTGCACGTCCGGAGCCCCCCAACATGCCATGTGAGCTGTGCTTTTGGGCATGCTGAAGGCGTTCACCGGCATCAGAACGAACGGAAAGCGATTACAAAGTGCGGCGCTCAACCGACCGACGCACCACGACATGGGTGCCCAGCACGACGTGCTGGGTCGGCCGGTCGGGGTCGTCGCGGTGCAGGGCGAGCCGCACCGCCGTACGGCCGAGTTCCTCGTGCGGGATGTGCACGGTCGTCAGCGCGGGGAAGACGTCCTCGGCGGGGCTGAGGTCGTCGTAGCCGATGACGGACACGTCGCCCGGCACGTCGAGCCCCGCCTCCCGCAGGGCGGCCACGGCACCCGCGGCCACCGGGTCGTCACAGGCGAAGATCGCGGTGAACTCGGCCCCGTCCTCGACGAGTTGCTTGGTCGCCCGGTACCCGAAGCCCCGGTCCAGCTGCCCCAGGACGACCAGCTCCGGGTCGAGTTCGAGTCCGTAGGAGGCCATGGCGCGGCGCAGCCCGCCGGTGCGCGCCTCCGTGGTGGTGTTGCCCTCCATGCCGCCCAGGAACACGATGCGTTCGTGCCCGGCCGACAGCAGATGGCTGGCCGCCGAGAAGGCACCGCCCTCGTTGTCGTACTCCACCACCGTGACCGGCAGGTCGTCGCCGGGCGAGGGCCGGCCGCACAGCACCAGACGCGACCCCGCGTCGTTGAGGGCGTGCGCCAACCGGGCCATGCGGTGCCGGTACTCGGGGGTGTCGGTGATCCCGCCGATGAGGAACACCGCGTCCGTGCGCTGCTCCCGCAGCATCGAGACGATGGCGAGCTCCCGGTCCGGATCGCCGTCGCTCGCGCAGATCAGGCACAGCCGCCCCTCCAGTGTCGCCTGCCGCTGGATGCCGCCCGCGATGGTGTTGAAGAACGGCGCGGTGACATCGCTCAGGATGATCGCCACCGTCTTGGTGTGACTGCCCGCCAGCGCACGGGCGTGCGCGTTCACCACGTAGTCGAGCTCGCGGATCGCCCGCATGACCTTGGTGCGCGTGGCGGCCGCGACGGGGTGGTTGCCGCTCAGCACCCGGGAGACGGTGGCGGGGGAGACCCCGGCACGCCTGGCCACGTCGCTCACGGTCGCCTTCGGGGTCCCCCCGTTCCGGCCGCTTCCGCGCGTCGTGCCACTGCGGGCCATCTGCCGTCCCCCTCGTCGTCGGTGCTGTCCGGCTGCCTGAGCCGACGCTAGCGGATCGGCCGGCCGGACGGGCCGCCACCTGCCTGTTCGTGCCCACCCGGCCCGGCACGCGGTCGCACGTCACGCGATCCGGGCGAGATCCCGGGCCTCGACGAGCCCCACCAGGGGACGGCCGGTGAGCCAGCGCTCGACCTCGTCCACGGCGAAGGCGCCCAGCCGCCGGATCTCACTGCCCAGCGCGCCCGCCACGTGCGGGGTGACGAAGACGTTGGGCAGCGCGAACAGGGGGTGGTGACGGGGGAGCGGTTCGGGATCGGTGACGTCGAGGACCGCGTCGATCCGGCCGTCGCGGCCGGGGAACCCGGTGCAGTGCCGCACCAGTGCCTCGGTGTCGACGAGTCCGCCGCGGCCGGTGTTGACCAGCACCGCCCCGGCGCGCATCAGCCCGAGCCTGCGGTCGTCGACGAGCCGGCGGGTCTCGGCGAGCAGCGGCGCGTGCAGGGTGACGACGTCGCTGCGCGCCATCAGGTCGTCCAGGCCGGTCGGTTCGGCACCGAGCAGCTTGGCGTCGGCCTCGGACAGGTAGGGGTCGGCGACCAGCAGCCGGAAGCCGTGCGCGGACAGCTGCTCCAGGACGAGACGGCCGATCCGGGAGGCGCCGACCACACCGACGGTCCGGTCGGCGTTGCCCGTGCCGGTGTCCGGCGGGCAGGACCGGAAGTCGCCCTCGGCCGCGCGGGCGGCGAGGTGGAAGGCCCGTTTGCCGGCCAGCAGGATCACCGCGAGCGTGTACTGCGCCACCGGCCAGGCGTTGGCCTCCGCCGCCGACGAGACCCGGATGCCGCGGTCCCAGACCTGCGGGCAGATCCCGCCCTCCTTCACGCTGCCCGCCGCGTGCACCACCACCCTCAGCCGGGGCGCGGCCTCCAGCGCCGCGGTGTCGAGCGGCGGTGCGCCCCAGCCGGTGACCAGCACCTCGGTGCCGGCCAGGAGGTCCTGGGCGCCGGGCCGGCCGTAGTCGGTCACGACCGGGTCGGCGAGATCCACCAGCTTGTCCAACCGGGCCAGCAGGTCCGGCGGGAAGAGCCGGTCGCGCAGGTCCGGATCGAGTGCGAGGAGTGCGCGCGGCCGTGCGGCGGGCGCTGTCGTGCGATCGAGCACGGGGGAGCCTCTCGATGCAGGGAGTGGAAAGCGATTTCAGAAATGGACGGTACGGTGCACCCATCTGCGCGTCAAGCAGCGGCTCTGCCTCGCAAACTCCATGGTAGAAGGCCCTGTTGGCTCCTCAGGGCTGTGCGCGAGGTGTTGACGGCGCATGGAAAGCGATTTAGCGTCTCCGCTCATCCGTAGCGCTCGCTCCGGCTGACGAACCCCCGACGAAGGGAGCTGAGGTGCCCGTCCTCCCCCGCACAAGAGGCCCGAGCGGTACGGGCGTTGCGGACCCCGCACCGCCGGGCCCGCCCGCCGCCGCCCGCTCGGGCACCCGGGCGCGGCAGCCCGCACCGCTCACCCGTGTCCGCCGTGACCGGGTGCTGCTCGCGCTGATGGTGCCCGGCGTGCTGTACTTCGTGGTCTTCCAGTACGGCGCCCTGATCGGCAACGTCATCGCGTTCAAGGACTACGTGCCGTTCGTCGGCATCAACGCCAGCGCGTGGGTGGGCTTCTCCAACTTCGGCCGGCTGTTCGCCGATCCGTCGTTCTGGCACGCCCTCGTGAACACGCTGTCACTGTCGGCGCTGCAACTGGTCTTCTTCTTCCCGGTGCCGCTGGCCCTGGCCCTGCTGCTCCACTCGCTGGTGAGCCGCCGGGCGCGGACCTTCGTGCAGTCGGTGCTCTACCTGCCGCACTTCATCTCCTGGGTCATCGCCGTCGCCCTGTTCCAGCAACTCCTCGGCTCCACCGGTGTGCTGAACGGCGTGCTGGGCGACGGCACCCATGTCGTCGACCTGATGAGCGACCCGGACCTCTTCAAGCCCATGATGATCGTCGAGCTGATCTGGAAGGACTGCGGCTGGGGCACCATCATCTTCCTCGCGGCCCTGGGAATGGTCGACGACCAGCTCTACGAGGCGTCCGCGCTGGACGGCGCCGGCCCCTGGCGCAGGCTGTGGCACGTCACCCTGCCCTCGCTGCGGCCGGTGATCGTCCTGCTGCTGATCATGCGCCTCGGCGACATCTTCAACGTCGGCTTCGACCAGGTGCTCAACCAGCGCAGCTCCTTCGGCCCCCAGGTCTCCGAAGTCCTCGACACCTTCGTCTACTACCACGGCGTCAGCCAGGGCGACTGGTCGCTCGGTGCCGCCGCCGGCATCTTCAAGGGCCTGATCGGGCTGCTCCTGGTGCTCGGCGCCAACAAGGTCGCGCACATGCTCGGCGAGCAAGGGGTGTACCAGTGACCGCCACCACCGCCACCACCGCCTCTGCGCCCGCCCCCTCCCGCACGGACCGGCGCCGCACCGCCACCAGGCCGCCCTGGCAGGGGGAGCCGAAGCGCGCCACCTCCGCCGGCAAGGCCGTCGCCCTCACCCTGGCCGTGCTCGCCGTGCTCGTCCCGTTCTGGGCGGTGCTCGCCACCAGCCTCTCACCGGACGCGCAGGTCATCCGCAACGGCGGCTGGTCGCTGTGGCCGGAGCACATCTCCCTGCACGCCTACCGGCAGATCCTGTCCGGCGGCACCGTCACCCACGCCATGCTCGTCTCCACCGGCGTGACCGTCGTGGGCACCGCGCTCTCCCTGCTGGCCACGACGACCCTCGCCTACGCGCTGGCCCGCCCCGGTGTCTTCGGCGGCAAGCCGGTGCTGCTCGGCTGCATGATCGCGTTCCTGTTCCCGCCCGGCATCATCCCGAGCTGGCTCCTCGTCCACGGCCTGCACCTGACCGACACGGACTGGGCGCTGATCCTGCCCGTGCTGATCTCCGTGTTCAACCTCGTCGTGATGCGCGGCTTCTTCCAGGGCATCCCCGGCGAACTCTACGAGGCCGCGCGGCTGGACGGCGCCGGCGAACTCCAGGTCCTCTTCCGGATCGTGCTGCCCCTGTCGAGGTCGATCGTCGCCGTCGTCGGCTTCTTCTACGCCGTCACGTACTGGAACAACTTCTTCAACGGCATGCTCTACATCGCGCCGTCCACCGGCAAGTGGCCGCTCCAGACGGTGCTCCAGCTCTACGTCTCCGCGGGCGCGAGCAGCGACGCCGCCGCGGGCAGCGAGGCCGCCGTCCACATGGCGCCGCAGACCCAGGAGATGGCGATGGTCGTCATCGCCGTCCTGCCCATCCTGATCGCCTTCCCCTTCCTCCAGCGCTTCTTCACGAAGGGCGTCCTCGTCGGCGCCGTCAAGAGCTGACCCCGCGGCCCCCACCCGCCTTCCCGGGCCCGCCCGCCCGATCCACTCCCAGACACCCAGGAAGAGCTTCGCCATGTCCTCATCGATGTCCCGCAGAACACTGCTGAAGCTGGCCGGCGGTGCGACCGCCGCCGCGGCGGGGGTTCCGCTGCTGGCCGCGTGCGACTCCGGCGGCGGAACCGCCGACGTTTCCAACTCCGGCAAGAAGCAGGCCCCCTGGCCCTCCTACATCCCGCGCACCGGAGCCGAGCCCGACCTGCCGGGCACGTCGGACGGGGTCCAGAACGCCTATCTGACGTACCCGTCCGACCTGTTCACCGCCACCCACGGCACCCCCGGCGACGGCTCGACCGTGACCATGATGTGCGACTCCTACGGCACGGTCACCCGCTTCGACGACTCCAACAAGCTGTTCCACGCGGTCGGTTCGGCGCTCGGGGTCAAGCTGGAGCTCAAGGTCGTCCCGGACGTCGGCACCAACTACACCACGACGTTCTCCACCATGATGGCCGGCAACGACATCCCCGACATGATGGCCTTCGAGGGCGGCTACATCGTGCCCAACGAGGCCCAGTTCATCGCCTCCCGCTGCGCCGACCTCACCCCGTACCTGTCCGGGGACGCCATCAAGGAGTACCCCAACCTCGCGAACATCCCGACGTACGCCTGGCAGGGCATGGGACGGATCGGCGGCAGGATCTACGGCGTGCCGATCGAGCGCCCGCGCATCGCCTACGGCATGTTCGCCAACGGCGACGAGGCGGGCCCGGCCGGGCTCACCGGCAAGCACCTGTCCACCGACGCGTTCACCTCCGGCCTGCTCGAACTCAAGAAGCTCAAGAAGAGGGGACGGCGCGGCTTCGCCCTCGGCGACTGCTCCACCCTGCCGTGCGGCTACCCGTACCACGCGGCCGCCGCCGGTGCGCCCAACCTCTGGCGCCTCGACGGCGAGGAGTTCGTCTCGACGTTCACCACGGACGAGTTCAGGCAGTCCCTGGAGACCATGCGCTCCTTCTGGTCGAAGGGCCTGTGGCACCCCGAGGCCGTGTCGATGCCGGCCACCCGGATGAAGACCCTGTTCGAGAACGGCACCACCTCCACCGTCGTGGACGGCTGGGCCGGTTTCGCCGGGTACGCCGGCATCGTCGGCGACGCCTGGCCCGTGAAGGTCGTCCGCACCTACGGCGACCGCCCCACCGCCTGGTTCGGCACCGGGGTGTTCGGCTTCACCAGCCTCAAGAAGGCATCCCCCGAACGCATCAAGATGCTCCTGCGCATCATGGACCACCTGGCCGCCCCCTTCGGCTCCAAGGAGTGGGAGCTCATCAACTACGGGCTGGAAGGTGTGCACTTCGAGCGGGGCGAGGACGGCGGTCCCTCGATCCCCACCGAGCTGGGCAAGACGGAGAACAAGACGAACATCCCCTTCGGGTACATCGCCTCGGCACCGCAGGTCATCTACAACCCCGGCCGCGCCGACGCCAGCAAGGAGGCATACGAGGCCGAGAAGGACATGATCTCCACCGGCGTCGCCAACCCCGCCGCGCCCTACGTCCTCGGCTCGGCCACCTACAGCGCCAAGTGGGCCACCCTCAACACCCAGATCGGGGACGCCGTCAGCGGCATCGTCTCCGGCAAGCAGCCGCTGTCCTCCTGGGACGGCGTCGTCAAACGGTTCCGCGACCAGGGCGGCGACCGGATCGCCCACGAACTCGCCACCCAGCACGCCGGCAGCAGGTAACCGCGCACAGGCGCCACGTACGGCCCCGGTCCCGCGTGCCGACCCGCGGGACCGGGCGCCCCCACCGCCCGGGGAGCCCATGTTCACCCTGACCCGACTGCGCACCGCACTGGAGCGCGCGGACGGCTCGCCCGCCCTCGCCCCCGAGGACTTCCGGGCGCTGCCCGCACGGCCGCACCTCGCCCCGCTCCTCGACCGCGTCCGCGCGGAGGCCGACCGGGCCGTCGTCGAGGGCCCGCAGCCGCTGCCGACCTGGTCGCTCCACCGGCGCTACGCGGACAACGGCGACCGACTCTCCTACGAGCGGCCCTACTTCGCCCGGCGCGGCAGGCTCTGCGCCCTGGCCGTCGCCGCCCTCGTGGACGGGGAACCGGTCGTCGTCACCGCGCTCGCCGACATGCTCTGGTCGGTGTGCGACGAGTACACCTGGGCCCTGCCCGCCCACGCCTGGTGCGCAGGGGCCATGGGCACGGGGATGGACCGGTGCGTGGACCTGTTCGCGAGCGAGACCGCCCACACCCTCGCCGAGCTCACCGCCCTGCTGCGCGGCGTCCTGCCCGGACCGGTGCTCGACCGGGTCGTGCACGAGGTCCGCCGTCGGGTGCTGACCCCCGTCTTCGCCGAGCCGCGGCCCCACCCCTGGGAGACGATGGCCAACAACTGGTCGGCGGTGTGCGCCGGTTCGGCGGGCATGGCCCTGCTCGCCGTCGAGGACGACCCTGCCGTTCTCGCCACGGGCCTGCGGCGGGTCCTCGGCGCCATGGACACCTTCCGCGGCGGCCTCACCCCCGACGGCGGCTGCCCCGAGGGAGCCGCCTACTGGGAGTACGGCGTCGGGTACTACGTCTACTTCGCCGAGGCCCTGCGCGCCCGCACCGGCCTCGACCTCCTGGCCGCCACCCCCGGCATGGCGGAGATCGCGGCCTTCCCCGCCGCCGTGCAGCTCGGCGGTGGCACCCCCGTCCCCTTCTCCGACTCCGCGGTCGCCCGGATGGGCGCCGTGGGGCTCCTCTCCCGGCTGCACCACCGCTTCGGCGCCCCCTGGCCCGACGTCAGCGACGTGCCCGACCTCGACGAGGACCACTGCCACCGCTGGGCCCATCTCTCCCGCACCCTCCTGTGGACGGACCCCGCGCTCCTCGGCAGGACCGTGCCCGCCGGCACCTCCTGGCTGCCGGACCCGGCCTGGCTGATCGACCGGGGCGAGCTCGACGGCGTACCCGTGGCGTTCGCCGCCAAGGGCGGGCACAACGACGAGCCGCACAACCACGACGACCTCGGCCACTTCGTGCTGGGCGTCGCCGGCGAACCGCTGCTCACGGACCTCGGCGCGGGCGAGTACACCGAGGAGTACTTCACCGACCGGCGGCCGACGCTGCTGCACCCCGGCGCCGAGGGCCACTCCGTCCCCGTGGTCGGCGGCCACCCGCAGCGCACGGGAGCCGGCGCCGTCGCCCGGACCCTCGACGTCCGGCTGCGGCCCGACGGGGCGGACCTGCGGCTCGACCTCACCGCCGGCTACCCGCACGGCCCGTCGCTGGTGCGCTCCTTCCGCTGGCACCGGGACACGGCCACCCTCGAACTGACCGACTCCTTCGGCCCCTCGCCCGCGGGCCCCGTCCCCGTCGAGGAACTGTTCGTCAGCCGGCTGCGCCCACGGCTGCTGCCGGGCGCGGTGCGGTGGACCTCGGCGAGCGGGACGGCGACCCTCACGTACGACGAGCACGTGTGGCGGCCGGTCGTGGAGGAGATCCGGACGACGGACCACTCGGGCGCCCCGGACACCGTCCACCGCCTCCGGCTGCACGGCCGTTCCGCGCCCGAGCACCGTTTTGTCCTCACCCTGAGCGCCACCGGAACGGCTTCGCCGACCGCCGGGTGACCCCCGGCATCCGGCCCTTCATCCCGTACATCGGGGCCTTCGTGGCCTTCCGTCATGGAATGTCGCCCCGGAGCGCGGCCGTGTCGCGGGGTTGATCGTCGGTGTAAGGTAAGGCTCGCCTTATTGTTCTGTTGTGAACTAATTCTGGGGGTCAGTCATGCCTTCTCGACGTAGCGGAGCCGTCGTCGCCCTCGCGGTCGCCGCCGCGCTCTCCCTCGCGGGCTGCGGCAGCGGTTCCTCCTCGGCCACCGGAACGAACTCCTCCGCCAAGGCCGCCGACGGTGCGGCCAAGGACTCCAAGTCGGTGGCGACGGGCGGCAAGGACTTCGCCGCTGCGGCCGAGCGGACCGCGAAGTTCGGCACCGATGCCAAGCCCGGCCAGTGGCCGCGCACCATCCGCCACGCCATGGGCGAGACCGTCATCGAGGCACAGCCCGAGCGGGTGGTCGTCCTGGACGTCGGTGAACTGGACAACGTTGTCTCCCTGGGCATCAAGCCCGTCGGTGTCGCCTACTCCGACGGCTCCCCCAAACTGCCCGCGTACCTGAAGGGCGCGGGCAGCCCCAAGAGCGTCGGTGTCTCCAGCACCCTCAACCTGGAGGCCATCGCGGCCCTCAAGCCCGACCTCATCCTCGGCAGCCAGCTGCGCGCCGCGGACTCCTACGACGAACTGTCGCAGATCGCGCCCACCGTCTTCTCCATCCGCCCCGGCTTCACCTGGAAGGAGAACTACCGCCTGAACGCCGCCGCGTTGGACAAGTCCGCCCGGGCCGAGGCCAATCTCGCCGCCTACCAGAAGCGGGTCACCGCGCTCAGCGACAAGCTCGGCCCCGACAAGCCCACGGTGTCGATGGTCCGTTACCGGCCCGAAGGCGTGATCCGGCTCTACGCCAACTACTCGTTCATCGGCACCATCCTCAAGGACCTCGGTGTGCCGCGTCCCAAGAACCAGGACGTCAACGAGCTGGCGGTCGAGATCAACGCCGAGAACATCGACAAGGCCGGCGCGGACTACATCTTCAGCGGTGTCTACGGCGACCCCGGTGCCACCTCCATGAGCAAGGCCCAGGGCAACCCGCTGTGGAAGAACCTGAAGGCGGTCAAGGAAGGCCGCGCGTACAACGTGTCCGACGAGACCTGGTACCTCGGTCTCGGCGTCACCGCGGCCGACTCGGTCCTGGACGACCTGGAGAAGTACCTCACCGCCTGACCGGGCGCCCCCGCGCGGGGCGACGTCGAAGAAGAACACGCCGAGAAGCACGTCGCAGAACCGAAAGAGAGAACGGGGAATGTCGCCACCCACCGGCCGCCGCGCGGCCTGGCTGTCGGCCGGCGCCGTCATGCTGCTCCTGGCCGTCCTGCTGAGCCTCGCGGTCGGCAGCCGGCAGATCGCCCCGACGGACGTGTACCAGGCCCTGGTGCACGGCGGCACCAGCGACGACGCCCAGGTGGTCCGGACGCTCAGGGTGCCCCGCACCGTCGTCGGACTGCTGGCGGGCGCCGCGCTGGCGCTCGCCGGCACGGTGATGCAGGGCATCACCCGCAACCCGATCGCCGAGCCGGGCATCCTCGGGGTCAGCCAGGGCGCGGCCGTCGGCGTGGTGTGCGCCATCGCCTTCTTCGGCGTGCACACCCTGAACGGCTACGTCTGGTTCGCGTTCCTGGGCGCCGCGCTCGCCGCGACCGGCGTCTACGTCATCGCCAGCGGCGGGCGCGGCGGGGCCTCGCCGGTCAGGCTCGCCCTCGCCGGCGCCGCGATGAACGCCTTCCTCGCCGCCATCGTGTCCGGCATCGTCACCACCAACGCCCGGGTCCTGGACGAGTTCCGGTTCTGGCAGGTGGGCTCGCTCAGCGGGCGCGACGGCGGCATCGCCCTGGAGACCGCCCCCTTCCTGGCCGTCGGCGCGGTCCTAGTCCTGGCCCTCTCCCGGGGCCTGGACGCCCTCGCGCTCGGGGACGAGGCCGCCAAGGGCCTCGGGCACAACGTCGCCCTGGTGCGCGCCCTCGGCGCGCTCGGCGCGACCGTACTGACCGGCGCGGCGGTCGCCATGGTCGGCCCGGTCGGCTTCACCGGCCTCGCCGTCCCGCACATCGCCCGCGCGCTGGTGGGCACCTCACACCGCTGGGTGCTGCCCCTGTCCGCGCTGCTCGGCCCCGTGATGGTCCTCGGCTCGGACGTCCTCGGCCGTATCGTCTTCCCGCCCTCGGAGGTGCCGGTGGCCGTCATGACCGCGCTCATCGGCGTGCCGTTCCTGATCGCGCTGGTCCGGCGGCGGGCGGTGGCCACCGCATGAGCCGCACCGCCTCCGACGCCCGCCCCGTCCCGGGCGCCGCCACGCCGCGGCCGACGGTCCCGCGGGGTGTCCGCCCGGCCGGCTACGGCGTGCTGCGCCCCGCGTCCGTCAGCTTCCTCGTGCACCGCCGGTCCGTCGCCGTGGCGCTGGTGCTCGCGGTGCTGCTCGCGGCCGCCGTGGTCCTCTCGCTGTGCGTCGGCGAGTCGTTCGTGCCGCCCGACCAGGTGGTCCGGGTGCTGCTCGGCAGGCCCAGCCCCGATCAACTCGTCGTCGGCACACTGCGGTTGCCGCGGCTGGTCGTGGGCCTGCTCAGCGGCACCGCGTTCGGTCTGGCGGGCGCCCTGATCCAGACCGTCGCACGCAACCCGCTGGCCAGCCCCGACGTCATCGGTGTCACCCAGGGCGCGGGCGCCGCCACCGTGGCCGCGATCAGCTTCGACCTGGTGGGCCACGACCAACTGCCCTACGCCTCCGTGGCCGGCGGCCTCGCCGCCGCCCTCCTGGTGTACGCCTTCGCCTGGCGGCGCGGGCTGAACGCCTCGCGCTTCGTCCTCGTGGGCATCGCGGTCTCGGTCGCGCTCGGCTCGGTGGTCCAGCTGCTGCTGACCAAGGGCGACATCCTGGCGGCCCAGCAGGCGAAGGTGTGGCTCACCGGCTCGCTCAACAGCCGCGGTTACGACCAGGCGAGCCCCCTGGCCCTCGTGCTGCTGCCGGCGGTCCCGGCCCTGCTGTGGGCGGCACGGGCCCAGCGCGCCGTCTCCTTCGACGACCAGACCGCGACCGCGCTCGGCGTACGGCTGAACCGGACCCGCGTCGGCCTCACCGCCCTCGGCGTGGTCCTCGCCTCCGTGGCCACCGGCGCCACCGGACCGATCGGGTTCGTCGCCCTGCTCGCCCCGCAACTGGCCCGCAGACTCACCCGCGCGCCTCAGACCCCGCTGCTCTCCTCGGCGCTGACCGGCGCCCTGGTCGTGGTGGTCGCCGACCTGCTGGCCCGTCGGCTGTTCTCCCCGGTCGAGCTGCCGGTGGGTGTCCTCACCGCCGTCGTCGGAGCCCCGTATCTGATGTGGCTCATCTCCCGCTCCCGCAACCGCGGCCGTTCCGGAGGCACTTCGTGACCACCACCGCTCCCGCAGCCCGCCTCACGGCCAGGAACCTCACCCTGGCCTACGAGGGCCGCACCGTCATCGAGGGCCTCGACCTGGACGTGCCGGACGGGCGGGTCACCGTGGTCGTCGGACCCAACGCGTGCGGCAAGTCCACGCTGCTCAAGGCGCTCGGCCGGCTGCTGAAGCCGCGTGCGGGCGAGGTCCTGCTGGACGGCACGGACCTCGCCCGACTGCCCGGCCGGCAGGTGGCCCGCACCGTCGGCGTACTGCCGCAGACGCCCGTGGCGCCCGACGGCATCACCGTCGCCGACCTCGTCGCACGGGGCCGCCAGCCGCACCAGCGGTGGTGGCAGCAGTGGTCGGAGGCCGACGAACGGGCGGTCACCGAGGCCCTGGAGCGCACCGCCACCCTGGACCTGGCCGAGCGGCCGCTGGACGAGCTGTCCGGCGGCCAGCGCCAGCGCGTCTGGATCGCCATGGCGATGGCGCAGGACACCGATCTGCTGCTCCTGGACGAGCCGACGACCTATCTCGACATCGCGCACCAGGTCGAGGTCCTGGACCTGATGCGGCAGCTCAACCACGAGCGCGGGCGCACCGTGGTCGCGGTGCTGCACGACCTCAACCAGGCCGCCCGGTACGCCGATCACCTCGTCGCCATGAAGGCCGGGCGGATCGTGGCGCAGGGCCCGCCGGGGGAGGTCGTGACGGCCGAACTCGTGGCGGACGTCTTCGGGTTGTCCTCGGTCGTCGTTCCCGATCCGGTGACGGGCGGACCGCTGGTGGTCCCCGGCCGAACCTGGCAGGCGTCCCTGAACTCGCCTGTTGCATAAGGAAGTTACGGAGGACGGCAGGTCAACTGCGGGACTTTGCCCACCTGTTGCGGGTGAGGCGGCCATGCCAAGATGGGTCGAATGGCCTGGACCACGTGGAGTGCGGTCCGGATCGCCATGAGTTCGTCTGCCTGGCCCCCACCTACAGACAGGAACCGCAGAGTTGAGAACAGGACGCACGAGACCCGCCGCGACCGCCGCCACCGCGGCACTCGCCCTCGCGGCCGCCCTGACGACCGGGCTGGCCGGCGGCCCGCCCGCCGCGGCCGACGACGGTCCGGCCCCGGCCGCCCGTCCGGCGCAGGCCGCCCCCGCCGGGACGGCCGTGCGCACCGTCACCCTGATCACGGGCGACCGCGTCCTGCTCGGCCCGGACGGCGACGTCCTCGGCGTGACCCCCGCCGAGGGACGCCGCTCCGTGCCGGTGCAGATCAGCGAGTCCGGCGGGCACCACTACGTCGTCCCCGCCGACGCCGAACCGCTGCTCGCCGCCGGCCGCCTGGACCGGACCCTGTTCGACACGACGGAACTGGCCAGGCCCGAGTACCGGGACCTGGCCGACGGCGGTGTGCCCGTCATCGTCGAGTACGCCGACGACGACGCGGCCGTGCGCGGCCGGCTGCGCGAGCGGGCCCGCGGCACGGTCCGCGACCTCGCGGCGGTGGACGGCGACGCCCTGGTCCTCCCGGCCGGGGACGCCGGCCGCGCCTGGTCCGCGCTCACCCGGCCCTCCGGTGGCGCGCTCCGCCTGGCCCCGGGCGTGGACTCCGTCGTCCTCGACCGGGCGGTGCGCGCCGCGCTGGACGTGAGCGTGCCCCAGATCGGTGCCCCCGAGGTGTGGCGGAAGGGCTTCGACGGCACCGGCGTCAAGATCGCCGTCCTCGACACCGGCATCGACGCCGGCCACCCCGACGTGGGCGGCAAGATCGTCGCCCGGCAGGACTTCACCGGCGAGGGCGACACCCAGGACCACAACGGCCACGGCACCCATGTGGCCTCCATCGCGGCCGGAACCGGCGCCGCCTCCGACGGCAAGTACCGCGGTGTGGCCCCCGGCGCCTCCCTGCTCATCGGCAAGGTGCTCGACACCGGCGGCTCCGGACTCACCTCCGACATCATGGCCGGCATGCAGTGGGCGGTCGACCAGGGCGCCGACATCGTGAACATGTCCCTCGGCGCGCCCGACCAGTTGGGCACCGACCCGCTGGAGGAGACCGTCGACGCGCTCTCCGACCGCGCCCTGTTCGTCGTCGCCGCGGGCAACTCGGGCCCCGGCGCCACCACCCTCGGGTCCCCCGGGGTGGCCGAGGGCGCGCTGACCGTGGGCGCCGTCGACAAGCAGGACGTCCTCGCGGACTTCTCCTCCCGGGGACCCCGCCTGGAGGACGGCGGTGTCAAGCCCGACCTCACCGCGCCCGGCGTCGACATCACGGCCGCCTCCGCCGAGGGCACCCGGCTCGACTACCCGCACCCCGCTCCCGGCTACGTGACGATGAGCGGCACCTCCATGGCCACCCCGCACGTGACGGGCGCCGCGGCCCTGCTCGCCCAGCAGCACCCCGACTGGAGCGGCCGGCAGATCAAGGCGGCGCTCGTCGGTTCGGCCGCCCCCGGCGACCAGGGCGTCCAGGAACAGGGCACCGGCCGGGTCGACCTCGTACGGGCGAGCGGGCAGACCGTCGTGGCCGAACCGGTGTCGCTGAACTTCGGCAGCGTGGCCTGGCCGCACACCGACGACGAGCCGCTGACCCGGACCGTCACCTACCGCAACGACGGTGACACCGCCGTCGACCTGACCCTGACCGCCGGTGCCACAGGACCCTCCGGCGAACCCGCCCCCGAGGGCTTCCTCACCCTGGGCGCCGACCACGTCACCGTGCCCGCGGGCGGCACCGCCGGTGTCACCGTGACCGTGGACACCAGGACCGGCGGCGAGACCACCGGTGCCTACGCCTTCTCGATGACGGCGACCGGCGGCGGGCAGACGATCCGCGGCGCCGGCGGTGTGAACCGCGCCGCCCACACCTTCGACGTCACCTTCAAGGCCGTCGGCCGCGACGGCTCCATCCCCGGCCCCTACGAGTGGGCCGCGTATCTGACCGGCATCGGCACCGACGTCTTCGAACTGGTCGCGGGGGAGGACGGCACCGGATCGGTGCGCGTGCCCGCCGGTGACTACACGATCGTCGGCAAGACCTTCAGCGAGGACAACGGCGGCCTGGGGCTGGACTATCTGGTCGCACCCGAGATGACCGTGGACCGCGACATGACCATCGAGGTCGACGCCCGCCGCGCCAAGCCCATCGACGTCACCCTGCCGGACCCCGCCGCCGAGGGCTACTCGTCCTTCCTGACCACCACCGTGCACCGGCCGGGCGGCGACACCACGACGTCCGTCGGCCTCGGCGCGGGACCCGAGCGGGCACGCTCGGCCCAGCTCGGTGACGCGCCGGAACCCGGCGAGGTGACCTCGCACTTCGTGTCCCACTGGGACAACGGCGACGACGAGTACCACATCGTCGACACCCTGAAGGACGCCTTCTACACCGGACACACCCAGCACGTGGCGGCGAAGGACCTCGCGAGGCTGACGATCCGTCAGGGCAGCCCGGTGAAGGGCGCGGTGGGACTGAACTGGTCCGCGCCCCTCGACGTCCCCGTGGGCGCGGTCGGGTTCTACACCGACCTGCCGAACATCCGCACGGTGTACGTGCAGGGCGGCTACCGCTGGGGCGAGTACTCCCAGCAACTCGACGCGAACTACAAGGCGGTGGCCGAGTACCGCCTGCCCGACCGGCTCTACCGCGCGGGCAGCAGCCACACGGACACGGTGAACACCGGTGTGTTCGGACCGGCGCTCGGTACGAAGGGCTCCGGCCTGGTGCGCGACGGCGACACCCTCACCGGCCGCATCACACCGTTCGCCGACGGCGCGGGACACACCGGCACCAGCGTGTACGACGCCGGGTCCGCGTCCACGACGGTCTACCGCGACGGCAGGAAGCTCGCCACCGCGGACGACGTGCTGGACGCGACCGGGTTCCGGCTGCCGCCGGGCAAGGCCCGCTACCGCGTGGTGACGACCGTCGGCCGCGCCACGACCGGTGTGTCGACGGTGAGTTCCACGGTGACCTGGCAGGCGGAGTTCACCTCCGCCCGTACGGCGAAGGCCGTCGCCCTCCCGGCGAGCGTGGTCCGCTACGGCCCCGCACTCGCCCCGGACTCCACGGCCCCGGCCGGTGTGCGGCAGTCGGTGCCCGTCACCGTCCAGGGCACGGCGCCCGCCACGCTCAAGGTGTCCGTCTCCTACGACGGCGGCGACACCTGGCACCGGCTCGACGTGCGCGGCGGCAGGGTGAGCGTGCACAACCCGCCGGCCGGCGGCTCCGTCTCCTTCAGGTCCCAGGTGACGGACCGCGGCGGCGACACGTTCTCCCAGACGGTCATCGACGCCTACCGCACCAGGTGAACCGAGGCGCCCGCACGGCTGTGAGGCCGGTCGTGCGGGCCGCTTCGGCCGACCGGGACGGGCCGGCCGCGGCGAGGGCGGATCAGTCCTCGGCGTCGGCAGCGTCCTCCTCGAGTTGCCGGGGGACCCCGCCGGCGGGCACCGACGTGTAGAACACCGACTTGCCCTGCTTGGAACGCTCGGCGAGACCCTTGGCGACCAGGTTCTCCAACGTGGTGCGCACGACCGTGGTCTTGGTGGTGCGATCCGGGCGGGCCTGGCCGAGCAGCACACCGATCTCCGCGGCGGACCGCGGCTCGGTCTGCTCCGCGAGCAGTCCGCTGATGACCTGGACGAGGCTCGGCTGCGCCGAACCGGCGTCCTTGGCCGGGGATTTCTTTGCCGCGGCTTTGGACTTGTCGGCCGTGGCCGCCGCCTTCTTGCGGCGGGGCGCGGCCGGTGTCCGGCGCGGCGCGGGCACGGCCGCGGCCTCGGCGGGCGCCGGCTCCTCGGCGGGTGCCGTCTCCTCGACCGGTGTCCCGCTCCTGCTCCCCAACGCCTCCTGCACACCGACGAGTACGGTCCGGTCCTGCTGAAGGGCGCTCAACTGCTCCTGGAGCGCGGTGATTTCGGCACTGATGCGCTCCTGCTCCTTGGTGTTCTGCTCCAGGTCGGCGGTCACGCGTTCGGCGTACTGGGCCTGGATTCCTGCTGCGTGTGACTGGACTTCGGCCATGGCGGTCACCTCTCGTCGGCCTACACGTAATGCTTGGGGGCGGATCGTACCCTTTGTGTTTGTCGCTTTCCCAGGATGCGTCAACTCCCATGGACGCCGCCCGCATGTACATACGTTGCCCCGGCGCCCCCGTTCAGGTGCCGTCGAACCTCAGGGGCGTGTAGTGCTCAGGCCGTCGAGTGTCAGGTCGAGCAGACGTTCCGCCTGTGCGCGCTGTCCGGGTCCGCCCGCTGCGAGGGCGACACCGGTCAGCGCGGCGAGGAGGTCGGCCGGCGTGATGTCGGCGCGCACCGTGCCGGCTCCGGCTCCGGCGTCCAGCAGCGAGGCCAGGGCGGACAGCATCATGTCCTGGCTGTGCGCGTACGGCGTACCGCCCGAGGCGACGACCGCGCGCAGGGCCTCGGCCATGCCGAGCTTGGCGGTCGCGTAGTCCAGGAAGCGCCCCATCCAGGCGCGCAGCGCGTCCCGCGGGGCCAGCTCCGCCAGCAGGTCGGGGGCCGCGTCGCACAGCCGGGTCAGCTCGTTGCGGTACGCGGCCTCGATGAGGATCTCGCGGGTGGGGAAGTTGCGGTACAGCGTGCCGGTGCCCACGCCGGCCTCCTTGGCGATGCGCTCGAAATGGGCGTCCAGCCCCTCCTCGGCGAACACACGCACCGCCGTGGAGAGGATCTTCTCCCGGTTGCGCCTGGCGTCGGCCCGCAGCGGGCGCCCCTCGCTCATCGTCGTCCGTCCCTCCCTGGAAAGGTTGCTAAGTGGCGGAGCCTCCACTTAGTCTCATGGAAGTGGCGGCGCCTCCACTTCCACACTGTGCCACACACCGCGTCATCCCACCGGAAAGGGTCACCATGCCTTCGCACACCACTTCCGTCACCGGCGAACGGGCCGTGGAGAACCTCGTCGCGCGTTATGCCTTCCTGGTCGACGACGGGGACTTCGCCGGCCTGGGCGAGCTGCTCGCCGACGCCGAGTTCTCCCTCAACGGCGACACCGTCACCGGTGGCGCCCGGGCGGTCGAGGACTTCGCCCACCACACCCTCCAGGTCCACGCGGACGGCACTCCGCGCACCCGGCACGTCACCACCAACCTCCTCGTCGAGGTCGACGAGGAGGCGGGCACGGCCCTCTCGCGCTCGTACTTCACGGTCTTCCAGGCCCTCGACGGCTTCCCCCTCCAGCCCGTCGCCGCCGGGCGCTACCGGGACCGCTTCGAGCGGCGCGAGGGGGAGTGGCGGTTCACCTTCCGGCAGGTCGAGACCGACATGCTCGGGGACGTCAGCCACCACGTGCGCGCCCACGCGGGCCGCTAGGGCCCTGGACCGGGGGCGGGTGTCCGCCCCGTGGTCGATGGAGCCGCCCCGGACGGTACAGGTGTGCCGTCCGGGGCACTCGTGCGCTTCCGGGCCCGGCGTCCGCGGTCGTGGCCGCCCAGGCCCGAGGGTCCGAGTTGTGTACCGCCCGACCCGGATCTAGACTGAACGTACAGTTCATTTGAAGGAGCGATCATGAGTGAAGCCCCCGCCCGCGCCAGCGGCACGTTCCCCCTCGGCGACCTCACGCCCACCCGCCTCGGGTTCGGCTCGATGCAGCTCACCGGCCCCGGAGTGTGGGGAGACCCCAAGGACCCCGACGAGGCGGTCCGGGTGCTGCGCCGTGCCGTCGAACTCGGTGTGAACTTCATCGACACGGCCGACTCCTACGGCCCGTTCACCGCGGAACTCCTCATCAAGAAGGCCCTGCACCCCTACGCCGACGACCTGGTCATCGCCACCAAGGCCGGTCTGACCCGGCAGGGCCCCGACATCTGGACGGCCGTCGGCCGGCCCGAGTACCTGCGCCAGCAGGCCGAGCTCAGCCTGCGCCACCTCGGCCTCGACCGCATCGACCTCTTCCAGCTCCACCGCGTCGACCCCGCCGTCCCGCTGGAGGACCAGGTGGGCGAGCTGAAGAAGCTCCAGGACGAGGGCAAGATCCGCCACATCGGCCTCAGCGAGGTCACCGTGGAGCAGCTGCGCGCCGCACAGCAGGTGGCCGAGATCGTCACCGTGCAGAACCTCTACAACCTCGCCAACCGCGCCGCCGAGGACCTGCTCGACTACTCCACCGAGCAGGGCATCGGCTTCATCCCCTGGTTCCCGCTGGCGACCGGCGCCCTGGCCGGCCCCGAGGGACCGCTCGCCACCCTGTCCAAGCAGTACGGCGCCTCCCCGTCCCAGCTCGCGCTGGCCTGGCTGCTCAGGCGCTCGCCGGTCATGCTCCCCATCCCGGGCACCTCCAGCGTCGCCCACCTGGAGGACAACATCGGCGCCGCGGCCATCGAGCTGGACGACGCGGCGTACGAGACACTCTCCGCGGCCGTCTGAGCCACCGACCCGGACCACCCACGGGCGGCGCACACCGTCGTGCGCCGCCCTCGCCGAGGAGCGTGACGATGTCACCACGCAGGACCACGGACCCCGCACCACCGGACGACGCGACGGCCGAGGGCATCCTCGCGCACCCCACGGGGCCGCGCAGCCGGCGCATCCACGAGGAGGTGCTGGCCGCGACCCAGGAACTCCTCACGGAGGGCGGGCTGCCGGCCGCGACCGTGGACGCCATCGCCGCCCGCTCCGGCGTCAGCAAGGCCACCATCTACAAGCACTGGCCCTCGCGGACGGCGGTCGCCGCCAAGGCGTTCGGGCTGATGATGGCCGAGGCCCTGCCCCTGCCGGACACCGGCTCCGCCGTCGGCGACCTCACCGAACAGGTGGTCCGCGTCAGCGCCTTCTACGCGGGCGAACGCGGCCAGGTCTTCGCCCAGTTGCTCGCCGCCTGCGTCGAGGACGCCGCGGGTGCCCCGTACTTCCGCACCTACTTCCTGACCGGCCGCCGCGAAGCCATCGCCGAACTGTGGCAGCGCGCCCTCGACCGCGGCGAGGCCGATCCGTCCGTCGCCGTGGACGACGTCATCGACATCCTCTTCGGCCCCCTCGTCTTCCGCCGTTTGACCGGCCACTACGACCTCACCGAGGACCACGCGCGCGCCCTCGCCGAAACCGCGCTGCGCGGACTGCTCGGCCGGCCCGGTCCCGCCGCGACCCCCTCAGCAACCGCAGAAAGCCCAGGAAACTGACATGTCGAAGACCTTCTTGATCACCGGTGTGAGCACCGGACTCGGCCGCGCTTTCGCGGTCGCGGCGCTCGACGCCGGGCACACCGTCGTGGGCACCCTGCGCGACGCCGACCGGGCCGGGGAGTTCGAGGCCCTCGCCCCCGGCCGGGCCCACGCCCGGATCCTCGACGTCACCGACCACGACCAGGTCCGCGCCGTCGTCGACGAGGTCACCCGCACCGTCGCGCCCGTGGACGTCCTCGTCAACAACGCCGGGTACGGCGTGGAGGGCACCCTGGAGGAGGCGAGCCTCGACGACGCGCGCGCCCAGTTCGAGGTGAACGTGTTCGGGGTCCTCGCCGTCACCAAGGCGGTGCTCCCCTCCATGCGGGAACGCCGCTCGGGCGCCGTCGTCTTCATCACCTCCATGGGCGGTCTGCGCGCCTTCGCCGGGCTGTCGCTCTACCACGGCAGCAAGTACGCCGTCGAAGGCGTCGCCGACAGCCTGCGCGCCGAGCTGGCCCCCTTCGGCATCCACGTCATGAGCGTCGAACCGGGCTCCTTCCGCACCGACTGGGCGGGCCGCTCCATGAGCCGGATCGAGCGCAGCGAACCGGACTACGACGAGGTGTTCGGCCCGATCCGCGACAACCGCCTCGCCCTCAGCGGGAACCAGCTCGGCGACCCGGCCCGTGCCGGCCGGGCGCTCCTGGAGGCCCTGGACGCGCCGACCCCGCCGGGACACCTGCTGCTCGGCAGCGACGCCGTCCGCCTGGTCACCGAGGCCCGGTCGGCGGTGGACAAGGAGTTCGAGCTGTGGCGCGACCTCTCGGTCTCCACCGACTTCCCCGACGGCAGGTCCATCGCCTGACCTCCGCCCCGGCCGGGGCGAGCGCCCCGCTCGACCCCGGCCGGCCACGCGCGGATGACGGTCAGGCGTCGAACGTCAGCCGCAGCACCCCGCCCGCGGGCACCGCGAAGACCGCGAGGCCGTCCAGGACCACGGTGCCCTCGGACACGACGTCGCCCGCGCAGCCCGTGATGCCGAACCGTGCCGTGCGCGGCTCGTCCGAGCGCACCACGATCTCGTCGTCATGGGCGTTGGCCACGATCCAGCGGCCGGTGTCCGCGGGCACCGGCGAGATCGCCGGCGCGTACTGCGCGGTGACCGTCACCCCGTCCCGGCGGGCCTCCACCGTGGTGTAGCTGCCGGTGATCCCGGTGACCCGCAGCTCACCGTGGAGCAGGACCTCCCGGTGCTCCCGCCACAGCCGCAACCAGGTCCGCAGCGTAGCCAGTTGGGCCTCCGACTGGCGGGCGAGGGCCACCGAGACCTGCGGCACCCCGAACAGGCTGCTGTGCAGGTGCTGCGCGACCCGTTCGGGGCTGTCGGACTCGCCCCACATGACGGGGTCGCTGTGGACGGCGACGCCCCGAGTCGTCAGCCGCAGGTCCACGATGCCCACCCGGTTGTCCACCGGGCTCATCGGGCAGTCCGCCACCCGCAGCATGGTGGCCCGCCCGACGGTCTCGGCGGACACGTACGGCTCCCGGAACTCCACGGCGGGGTGCGGCACATGACGGGCGAGCGCCGTGTGGATCTCGTCCAGGAGACTGAGCGCCGCACGGGGGACCGACGGGTGCACCGCGTCCTCGGGCGGCGCCACCGGGGAGTCGAGGGCGTACCGCTCCAGGAAGTCGACCTTCAGCCCGGCCGCTCCGGTGTCGCGCACGAGCGCGGTGAGCCGGTCGACGAGATGACGGCGGGCGCGCGCGGACCGGGGGTCGAACACGGCGGCCTCCATGGCCGGTTCGTCGTACAGGACCGGAAGTCCCTCGGCGTGGGCGCGTGAGCGGTGGCCGAGGAACGGTGTGCCGATCCACCACAGGGTGCGCAGGCCGAGCCCGGCCGCCGTCTCGACGAGCCGCGCCGGATCGGGCAGCTTCGCCGGGTGGACCTCCCAGTCCCCGCAGGAGCCGTAGCCGCGGTCGCAGTCCGCGGTCTGCCAGCCGTCGTCCACGATCAGTGTGCCGAACCCGAGTCCGGCGGCGATGCGGATGTCCGCGGGCAGCCGTTCGCCGCCGAGCGCCTGGTGGAAGGCGTACCAGGTGCACAGCACGGGCTCGTACTCGGCCTCGGGCACCGGGGGGCGGGTCAGTCCGAGGGCGCGGCCCACGGTGGCCACGGACGCCTCGAAGCGGCGGTCGGTCAGGTCGAGGACGACCTCCAGGGCGCCCTCGGTGAGATCGGCCTCGAAGGTGAGCAGCAGTTCGGCGGTCTCCTCCACGATCCCGGCGCGCATCCGCACCCGGCCGTCGGCCGCGCGGGCGCCGAAGGTGATGACGGGTCTGTCGCCCCGGCCCAGCAGACTGCCGAGCGCCGTACCGGTGAACGGGGTGAGGAGGGTGTCGTCCGTCCAGGACGGCGGCAGGGAGGACTGGCCGCGCGAACTGCCGGGCCGCCACAGGGCGACGGCGTCCGGCGCCGGGACGAGGACGACCGCCGTCGCCCGGTCCGTGCCGCTCAGCCGGACACGCAGGGTCGAGTCGCCCTCCTCGGTCCAGGACTCGGTGACGACGTCGGACGTCTCGTCGGTGGCGACGTGGGCGCGCAGCACCCGCGGGACGTCCTCGGGAAGCGGGATGGGGCGGGTGGTGCGGTGCCGGGGGATTCCAGGGAGCCAGGGAGTGCCTTCGGCGGGGAGCGTGCTGGTCATTTGGATCCTGTGAAGGAGATGCCGCCGATGATGTGCCGCTGCGCAGCGAAGAAGATGACGATGCAGGGCAGCACGACGACGATCGACGTGGCGAGCAGGAGCGGGGTGTTGGTGCCGTTGACCGAGGTGAACCCGGCCAGCGCCAGGGGCAGCGTCTTCAGGTCGTCGTTGGAGACGTAGATCGCCGGGGCGAGGAAGTTGTTCCACGACGCCATGAACTGGAGGACGGCGGACGCGATGAGGATGGGCTTGGACAGCGGGAGGTAGATCGACCACCAGGTGCGCAGCCAGCCGGCCCCGTCGACGATGGCCGCGTCCGTGAGGGAGCCGGGCAGCCGCAGGTAGAACTGCCGGAACAGGAAGATGAAGAACGGCGACCCGAACACGTACGGCAGGATCAGCGGATAGAGGGTGTTCATCATCCCGAGTTCCCGGAACAGGATGAACTGCGGTACGAGGGTGACCTCGCCCGGCAGCAGCATCGTGCCGAGGACCACCGCGAACACGACGCCCCGGCCCCGGGCGGGGATCCGGGCGAACGCGAACCCGGCGAGGGACGACACCAGCACGGTCCCGGCGACCGGGATCAGCGTGGTGACCAGGCTGTTGCCGAGGTAGCGCCAGAACGGGAACGAGCCCAGACCGTCGGCGTAGTTGCCGAACGCCCACTGCACCGGCCACAGGGACACCCCGCCCGAGGCCACGCCCCGGCGGGTGCGCAGCGAGGTGGCGATCATCCAGAGGAACGGGTACGCGAACACGAAGGACCCGACGACCAGCGCGGCGAACGAGGCGATCCGTCCGGCGGACGACTGCGCGCGCACCGGAGAGGTCCGCGGCCGGCGCGGTTCCCTGGCACGGCGCGGCCGTTCGGGCCGGGGCGCGGGCGCCGTCCGGGAGATCTCATGAACGGACACGTGACCTCCTGGAGCGCGGGGACGCCGACTCGTAGTAGACCCAGAAGGCGCTGCCGCGGAACACCAGCGCGGTCAGGGCGAGGATCATGACCAGCAGGATCCAGGCGAGGGCCGACGCATAGCCCATGCGGAAGAACTGGAAGCCGTTCTGATAGAGGTAGTACACGTAGAACAGCAGGGAGTTGGAGGGGGCGCCGCCGGCCTGCCGGACGACGTAGCCCTGGGTGAACGTCTGCATCGCGGCGATGAGTCCCGTCACCACGTTGAAGAAGATCACGGGGCTGATCTGGGGCAGGGTGATGTGCCAGAGCTGCCGCACCCGGCCCGCGCCGTCCAGCGCGGCGGCCTCGTAGAGGTCGTTGGGCACGTCCTGGAGCCCCGCCAGATAGATGATCATGTTGCCGCCGACGCTCCACAGGCTCATCAGGACGGCCGCGGGCAGGGCCCAGTCCGGGTCCTGGAACCACGCGGGTCCCTTGATCCCGATGTCCGCCAGCAGCCCGTTGACCAGCCCGTACTCGGGGTTGAACACCCACAGGAAGAGCACGGTCTGCGCCACCCCGGTCACCAGGCTCGGCAGGTACCAGATGGTGCGGAACACATGGATGCCCCTGACCTGGGTGTTCATCAGCAGTGCCACCGCCAGCGACAGCAGCGTCTGGAGGGGCACGCTCAGCACGGCGTACACCAGGGTCACCTTCACCGCCTGCCGCAGCAGCGGATCGTGCACCGCGCTCTCGTAGTTGGCGGTACCGGCGAAGGTCGGCGGGTCGATCAGGTTCCAGTGCAGGAACGACAGCCACAGGGAGTAGGCCATCGGGCCGAGTGTGAACAGGGCGAACCCGAACACCCAGGGGAACACGAACAGCCAGAACGCCGCCGTGGAACGGCTGGTCCAGCGGCGCCGCACGGCGAGGGCCAGCGTTCCGGCGACCACGGCGAGGACCACGGCCAGGAGGATCAGGAAGGCCACGAGCGACCGCAGTTCGGGTATGAGCCCCAGCCGGCCGAGCAGATCCGTCAGGCTCTGGACGACCGGGTTCACTGTCCCGCGCCCGCGCTGTCGAGGGTCTGCTGGCACTTCTTCTGCAACTGCGGCAGGACGACGGCCGGGGCCTCGTGGCCCGAGCCCATCGCGGTGCGCGAGAACATGTCGTTGTTGAACGTGCTCTGGGCCTGGGTGTCCTGCTTGGGTGTCGCCGTCACCACGGACTGGTCGACCGCGTCCACGAAGACCTTGAGGTCCAGGTCGGGCGCCGCCGCCTCGAACGAGGGCAGCGCCGCCTCGACGACGGGCAGGCCGAGGGAGGACGCCTTCGTGGTGAGCAGCTTCTGGGCCCCCGGGTCGGTCGCCATGAACCGCACGAACTTCTGCGCCGCGTCCGCCTGCGCTCCGCCGGCCGACCTGGAGATGCCGAGGCCGTCGACCTCCATGGGTTCGCCGCGGCCCGGCACGGGCACCAGGGCGTAGTCGGCGCTGTTGGACAGCGCGGTGAGCTGGGCGATGTTCCAGGGGCCGAAGTCGGGCTGCATGGCGAGCCGGCCGATGCTCAGCCAGTCGAACATGTCCTGTCCCTGTGCGCCGAGGTAGCTGGGGGTGAAGCCCTTGGGGGACTGGGCGTCGATGATGTACTCGGCGGTCTTCACCGCCGTCGGCGAGCCGCTGGCGCAGCGGGTGCCGTCGGCGTTGTAGAAGGAGCCGCCCTCCACGCTCAGCCAGCCCTGGAACCACAGCGGGGCCGAGCCGAACACCCGGGACTTGCCGGAGCCGGAGGTGAGCTTGGCCGCGTTCGCGGCGAACTGCTCCGGTGTCATGGGGGAGTTCGCGGACGGGACGGTCAGGCCCGCCTTCCGGTAGAGCTTCTTGTTGACCGCCATCGCCTTGGTCTTCACGGTGAAGGGCGTGGCGGCGTACGCACCGCCGACCGACATGCTCCGCGAGATGTTCGGCGAGTAGTAGTCGGACGGCTGGACCTCGGCCTTGCGGAAGGCACTGGCGAACGCGGGGAGGGAGGTGTGGGAGATCGCGGCGACCGTGGGGGCCGAACCGCCCGCGATGGACGTCTGGAGCTTCTGCTCGTAGTCGCTCTGGACCCAGTTCGACCGCACGGTGATGTCGGGGTGCGCCTTCTCGAAGAGGGCGACCATCGCCTTGAGCGTGGCGTTCTCCTGGTTGTTGCCCCAGTGGGCGAAGGAGATCGTGACCTTCCCGTCGGAGGACGCGCCGGTACTGCTGCCACTGGTGCAACCGGAGAGCATCAGCGCCGCCGTCGCGGCGGCGGTGAGGACCACAGAGCGTTTTTTCATCGCATGTCCCTTGCGTGTTCGAGTGGTGGTGCGGTTTCGGGGCGGGTGCGGCTCACGCCCCGACGGTGGTGCTCCGGCCCGGCTCGACGAGCCGTGAGACCGTACGGCCGCCCACGTGGGCGACCCAGCGCAGCGGTTCGGTGCCGGACTCCACCGTGAGCGTGGTGCTCTCACGGCCGTCGTGCCTGACCGAGATCCGCGCGGAGCGGTAGGGCAGTCCCGTCACCTCGACCTGGCCGTCGGCCAGGTGCGAGCGGGTCTCCAGGGCCCCGTCGGGACGGGGGCGGACACCGGTCAGACCGGTGCACAGATGGGAGACGACGGTGAACGGCACCTCCGGGTAGTCCGACCGCGAGTCGATCAGGTGTCTGATCCAGCGGACGGCCGTCGTGTCGTGGTCGTAGGCGAGGAACGCCTCCGGGAGGTAGGTGAACGCCTCGATGTTGACCGGGGGACGGCGCTCCAGGGAGGCGTCGAGGAAGGCGAGGTGCGCCTCGGCGCGCTCGCCCCGGGGGAGCAGGCCCTTGACGGCCGGGAACCAGGACGGCTCGAACGCGAACTCGGTGTACGCGCGGTCGGCGGAGACTCCGGTCAGATAGCGCCCGTGGGCCTCGTCCCACCAGCCGTCCGCGAAGTGCGCGCGCAGCCGGTCCGCGCTCTCCCGCGCCTCCTCGGCGAGTGCGGGGTCGGGGACGACGGCGGCGATCGCGGTCATGGCGGCCCACTGGCTGGCGATGCCGTCACCGGCCACCTGCATCCCCGCCGCGTCGGACGCCTCGTTGTAGGTGGGGCTGCCGGCGAAGATGTCGCGGGTGTCCCGTTCCCCCGCCACCCCCGTGCCGAGGATGTCATGGCGCGGCACGAACTCCCGTACGAGATTGCGGTAGTAGTCCAGGAACACCGGATCGGTCAGATACCGGTCGTCGCCCGTCCACAGATACTGCTCGATGCTCTTCTCGGCGATCTCGAAGGCGGCCGGGGTCTCCCGCACGAACCGTGTGTCGTCCACGTAGTCGATGGCCGCGGGCGCGCCGTCGAAGGTGAACGCCCACAGCGGGTAGTACGCGCGGGCGGCCGTCGCCGAGGCGGCGAAGTGCCTGAGCATGGAGTGGTTCTCCCGGTCGAGCCCGAGCAGATGGGCGCCCAGTGCCTGGTGGGAGACGTCACGCGAGTAGAACATCGGGCGGTCGGTGAGACCGGCCCAGTACGACGGGATCGCGCCAGGGTCGTCGGACCTGACACGGCTCAAGGACTGTGACACAGCCCAGTCGAAGCACTGCTCAAGAGGGGTGTCGGAGCAGTGGAAGCGAAGGTCCGGGAGCGGCCCCGGATGGCTCGATGCGCTCACGCCGAGGACGGTAACCTTCTGTCGTGTTGAGTGCAAGAACTTGCACTCATCAATCATGGAGAAGCGCGGACGCACGGCCGTGGCGGTGCATAATCGCCGCGCGGACGAAGGCGAAGAGGGTTCGGAGGGGCTGGATGACGAGGATCGGCATTGCGGACGTGGCGCAGGCGGCGGGCGTCAGCGAGGCGACGGTGAGCAGGGTCGTCAACAACCGCGGCACGGTGGCGGCCGCCACCCGCAAGGCCGTCGAGGAGGCCATGCGCACGGTCGGCTACGTGCGCGCCCACGCCGGCAGCCTCGTCATGCTCGTCACGCCCGGCCTGTTCGATCCGTTCTTCGCGCAGATGGCGGACCGGATCGTCGCCGGGCTCGGACTGCACGGACTGCGCGGGGTGATCTGTTCCGCCCCGGCGGGCGGCGCGCAGGAACTCGACTTCGGCTCCGCGGTGATCGAGGCGGGGGCCGTCGGCGCGATCTTCGTGTCCGCGAGCAACACCCTGGAGAACGCCGACCCCGGTGTCTACCGGCTGCTGGAGAGCAGGTCGGTGCCGTACGTGTGCATCAACGGGGCGGCCGGCGGCAGTCACGGACCGGTGCTGTCCACGGACGACCGGCTGGCCGCCGAGATGTCCGTCGACCACCTGTGGCGGCTGGGGCACCGCAGGATCGGGCTGATCGCGGGCCCGCGCGGCAACCGCCCCAGCGACCGCCGTGTGGACGGCTTCCGTGCGGCGATGAAGGCGCGCGGCGCCGGCACCGAGGACGCCCCTGTCGCCCGTCACGAGTACAGCATCGAGGGCGGTGTCTCGGCCGCCTCGCGGCTGTGCGAGGACCCGGCGCTCACCGCGATCGTGGCGGCCAGCGACGAGATGGCCCTCGGCGCCGTCCGCTCCGCGCGCTGGGCGGGTCTCCAGGTCCCCGCCGACCTCTCGGTGGTGGGGTACGACGACGCCCTGCCGCTGGAGTTCTTCGACCCGCCGCTCACCAGTGTCCGGCAGCCCACCGAGCGCATCGCCGCCGCCGTGGTGCAGATGCTGATCGGGCTCATCAGGGGGCGGCAGGTGGACGAGACGGAACTCTTCTTCTCGCCCGAGCTGATCGTGCGCTCGTCCACCGGACCGGTGCCGACGGCAGACCGTTGACGGATCTCTGCGCGTTTCTTGCAGGAAATCGGTCAGCTCAGTAACTTGTGCCCATGGTCATGGGCACAACGGCAGATCTCTTCTTCGACCCGCGCCGGGTTCCCTTCAGCAGGAGGGGCGCCTGGTTCAACCTCTCCCCGGTCGTCGCACCGCACACCGTCGCCGACCATCTGCACCTGGTCGCGCACCAGCACCGGATGACCCCGGTGCTGGAGCTGGTGCCCCTCGACGCGCGGGGGGTGCCCGTCACGACCCGCGTGACGGGCACCCCGTCCCTGCTGCGGTGGGAGGCCGACGCGGGACACGTCGAGGCCGTGTACGAGTCGGCGCGGACCCTGCGCCTGCGCGGCGAAGGACTCGGGTTCGCACTCCGGGACGGTGTCCCCGAGGCACCCTTCGCCGGCTCGCACTTCTTCACCGACCCCGTCGACGGGGCGTACGTCTTCAGCTCCCACGAGACCGGCGTGCGCTTCCGCGTCACCGTCCTGCGCGGTACGGCGACCACGGGTGAGGCACCCGGCAGCCGTACGGGAGTGCTGCTGTCCGCCGCCGGTCCCTGGGAGGTGGCCGTGGAGGAACTCGGCACCGCCCGCCGCCCCTACCGCCCCGAGCACGACTTCGACACCGCCGAACGGCACACGGCCGCCGAGTTCCGCGCCTTCGCCGACGCGGTGGCCGGCTGGCGCACCGACGGGACCCCCGCCGCCGAAGCGGCCGCCCACGTGCTGTGGTCCGCCATGGTCCGCCCGGACGGCTTCGTCACCCGTGAGGCCGCGCTGATGTCGAAGCACTGGATGGACCGCGTCTGGAGCTGGGACAACTGCTTCAACGCCCTGGCCCTCGCCCCCGGACTGCCCGGGACCGCGCTCGACCAGCTGCGCCTGCTCTTCGACCACCAGGACGAGTCCGGGGCCCTTCCCGACCTCGTCGGACACTCCCTGGTCTCCCGCGCCTACGTCAAACCACCCGTGCACGGCTGGGCCTTCGCCCGGCTGCGGGCCCTGCTGCCGCCGCTCACCCGGGACGAACTCGGCTACTTCCACGAGCGACTGGCACGGCTCACCGACTTCTGGCTGACCTCGCGCCGGGTGCCCGGCCACCGGCTCGCCCACTACCAGCACGGCAACGACAGCGGCTGGGACAACGCGACCGTGTTCGCGGACGGCGCCGCCATGGAGACCCCCGACCTCGCCACCCTGCTCGTGCTTCAACTGCGGGTGCTGCACGGGCTGGCGGTGGAGCTGGACGACGACCGCGCCGGGAGATGGGCCGCGGAAGCACGGGACATGACCGACGCCCTGCTGACCGACCTGTGGGACGGGGCGGACTTCACCTCCCTGCGCGCGGACGACGGGACACGGCACACCTCGCGCAGCCTGCTCCGGCTCCTCCCCGTCGTCGCCGGCGACGTCCTCGGACCGGAGGTCACCGCAAGGCTGGCCCACCTCGTCGCCGGGCATCTGACCCCGCACGGCCTCGCCACCGAGCACACCGGCTCACCGGCCTACGAGGCCGACGGCTACTGGCGCGGACCCGTCTGGGGGCCGCCCACCGTCCTCGTCGAACAGGGGCTGCGCACCGCGGGGTTCACCGAGCGCGCCGACACGCTCAGCGCCTCCTTCCGGCGGCTGTGCGAGACCTCGGGGTTCGCCGAGAACTTCGACGCCCTCACCGGCGAGGGACTCAGGGACCGGGCCTACACCTGGACGGCCGCCTGCTACCTCCTGCTCGCCCGTGAACACGTCGAACGCGAACGCTCCGCCCACGCCGCCCACGCCGCCCACGGCACCCACGCCGACGCCGCACCGGCGTGACGGCCCTACCGGTGTGACGTCCGCACCGGTGTGAGGGCCGGCCCCACGGCGTCGCCGCCGCGGGACCGGCGCCCCTCAGTCCTCCGCCCCTCGGTCCTCCGCCACCCGCACCAGGTGGATCGCCGTGCTCGACCAGTCACCGGCCGGCAGGGCGAGCCGCAGCCCGTACTCCGTCAGCAGCGTGGCGTGGTGCACCTCGCCGGTCGCGGCGTCCCGGTAGCGGGCGCCCGGGGTGAGTCCCGGCAGCCGTACCGGAATCCTCGGGGTGCCGTGGCGCGGGGCGCGCTGCCAGGCCAGCACCAGTGCCTCGCCGGCGTCCTCGGTGACGTACTGCACGACCGCGGGACCCTCGCCGAGCGGGCCCGACAGCCGGAACTGCGCACCGTGCTGCACCAGGTGCCGCACCTTCTTGTAGTCGGCCACCAGCTCGGCGGCCTCGGCGAGTTCGTCCTCCGACCACCTCGTCAGGTCGCCGCCGATCCCCAGCAGACCGGACATGGCGACATGGAAGCGGAACCGCAGCGGCACCGTGCGCGAGGTCAGCCCGTTGGGCACGTCGGTCACCCACGCGGACATCGCCCGCGCCGGATAGACCTGGCTGAAGCCGTGCTGGATGGCCAGCCGGTCGACGGCGTCGGTGTTGTCCGACACCCACGTCTGGTCGGTCCGCGCCAGGATGCCGAGGTCGATACGGCCGCCGCCCCCGCTGCACGTCTCGACGCGCAGCGTCGGATGGTCCGCGCGCAGCCGGTCCAGGACGCCGTAGAGGTTGGTCACGTACCCGGTCCACAGACGGTTGTCGCCGTCCTTCCCGTCGGGCCAGCCCGCCTCGCTGAACGCCCGGTTCATGTCCCACTTCAGGAAGTCGACGCCGTTGTCGGCGACCAGCCGGGTCAGCCAGCCGTACGCCCAGTCGGCGACGTCGTCGCGCGCGAAGTTGAGGACGAGCTGATTGCGCAGCTCGCTGCGGGCGCGGCCGGGGAAGTGCAGGACCCAGTCGGGGTGTGCGCGGTACAGGTCGCTGTCCGGGTTGACCATCTCGGGCTCCACCCACAGGCCGAACCGCATGCCGAGACCGTGGACCGCCTCGGCCAGCGGGCGCAGCCCGTTCGGGAACCGCTCCGGTGTCGGCGTCCAGTCGCCCAGCCCCGCGTCGTCGTTGCGGCGCGCGCCGAACCAGCCGTCGTCGACGACGTACAGCTCGACGCCCAGCCGGGCCGCCCGCTCGGCGAGCGCCCGCTGGCTGACCTCGTCGACGTCGAAGCCGGTGGCCTCCCACGAGTTGTAGACCACGGGCGCGATCTCGTCCGCGTGCGGCATCACGTGGTCGCGGGTGTACGCGTGCCAGGCCCGGCTCACCGCCCCGAACCCGCCGTCGCCGAACAGCCCCGCGAACACGGGGGTGGTGAACTCCTCGCCCGGCGCCAGCGGCACGGCCGTGCCCTCGTGCCCCACGCCCCCGGTGAAGCCGGCGACGCCGTCCGGGGTGCGCTGCACCGTGACGCGCCAGCTGCCGCTCCACGCCAGGGCGGCGCTCCACACCCGCCCGTGCTCCTCGCCGGCGTCCCCGGCGTCCAGCGCGACCCACGGGTTGGCGTGGTGGCTGGTGATGCCCCGCCTGCTGGTCAGCACCGTCTCGCCGTGCGGCAGCCGTTCGCGGCGCAGCTGGGACTCGGCGGACCACTGGCCGGTGACATGGCTGAGCCGGTAGTCGGGCAGCGTCGGCAGGCACCAGGCGGCGGAGTCGGCGCGCAGCAGATCGATGTGCTGGTCGCCGGAGTTGCGCAGGGTGACCCGGCGTTCGATCACATCGGTGTCCGCGCGCACCCGGTAGTGCAGGGCGACGTGCAGCGGATAGAGCCGGTCGCGGAACTCCAGGACCAGCTCCGCGCCGTCCGCGCCGGTGTCCTCCACGACGCGCTGTCCCGTCGGCTCCCACTCGAACGCGCGGGAGCCGTCCGCGTACCGGACCTGCAACGACGGCGGGCCGAACCGGGTGCCGCCGTCGACCGGCAGCTCCTCGCCGACCGGGGCGAGCCCCTCGAAGCTGCTCGGCATGTCTCCCGCCGGCACCGCCAGTGCCTCCGCCTCGCGCAGGGTCAGCCGCGGGCCCCAGGCGAGGTGCCGGGGCGAGCCCGTTCCGTCGATGTGCAGGGCGTACGACGTGTGCGGGGTGGTCAGCAGCCAGACCCCGGTGTCCGGGGCACAGGAGATCGTCGGCATCGGGCCTCACGTTCGGGAGTCAAGGTGAGCGGCGGGTGCCGCGCTGGGGGGTCTACAGAGTGGTGAGCTGAGTATGAGTGACGTCCGAAAGCCAAGCGTGACCATCGATCCCATGTCAACTCCCTGCTTGAATCAAATGTTTAAAGGTTGAGGTGGGGTCATCATCGACCTTCGGGCGATTTCTGTTTCTTTCATTGACATCAGAAAATAAGAGCCATAGGTTCCCGGCCATGCGCTCGCCCTCACCCGTTGAGACGTTTCCGGCCAACACCCCGGCCGCGTCCCAGATCTTCACGACCGTGCTCTCCCAGGGGCCGCTCACCCGGCTTGAGTTGGCCCGGCGAGCCGCGCTGTCCCCGGCCGCGGTCACCAAGGCGGTCCGGCCCCTGATCGAGGCCGGCTACCTGGCGGAGGACGTCGACGAGGAGACCCGCGCGGGACTCGGGCGCCCCGCGAGTCTGCTCCGGGTGGAGGGCGGACGGGCGCTGTTCATCGGCATCAAGATGACCGGCGACCAACTGTTCGGCGTACTCACCGATCTGTGCTGCCGCATCCTGCTCGCCCGGCAGGTCCCGCTGGCCGACCGGGCCGCCAAGGCGGTGCTCGCCGCCACCGCGGACCTCGTCCATGAACTGCTCATCGAGGCCGACGGCTTCGGTGTGCGCGTCATGGGCCTCGGCATCGCCGTCTCCGGGGACGTGGAACGCGCCGAGGGCGTCGTGCGCTACTCGCCCTTCCTGGACTGGCGGGACGTCCCGCTCGCCGAACTCGCCGCCGCGACGACCGGGTTGCCCGTCACCGTCGACAACGACGTGCGCGCGCTGACCGTCGCCGAGCAGTGGTTCGGCGCCGGCGTCGGACTCTCCGACTTCGCCGTGGTCACCGTCGGCGCCGGCATCGGCTGCGGCCTCGTCGTCCACGGGCGGGTCGTCGCCGGCGCGCACGGTGTCGCGGGCGAGATCGGACATGTGACCGTCGACCCGGCGGGACCGCTGTGCCACTGCGGCAACCGGGGCTGTGTGGAGGCGATCGCGGGCGACGCCGCCATCGTCGCCCGCATCCGCGAGGCCACCGGCACGGACGTCTCCGACACCACCGACGCGCTCGGCCTCGCCCGCCAGGGGGACGCGGGCGCCCGGGAGGCGTACGCCCGCGCCGGTGAGGCGATCGGCCGCGGCATCGCGACCGTGGCCAACCTCTTCGGACCCGAACGCGTGATCATCTCCGGCGAGGGCCTGGCCGCCTACGACCTGTTCGCCGAGCAGATCCGCGACTCCTTCGCCGCGGCCGTCTTCGGCTCCGCCGCCCAGTGCGACGTACAGACCCGCCCGCTCCCCTTCGAGGAGTGGGCCCGCGGGGCCGCGGCCACCGCGATCCAGTCCTTCATCACCGACGCGAACTAACAGTACGAGGAGCAGCAATGACGCAGCAGAGCCGCAACCCCCTGGCTGCGAGCGGTCCCGGCCGGCGCAGAGTCGTCGGGGGCCTCTTCGGCCTCGGAGCCGCCGCCCTGGCCGCCCCCGTCCTCACGGCGTGCGGTGGTGGGGGAGCGGGCGCCGACCCGAAGACGGTCACCTTCGGCTCCAACGGCGCCGACGCGACGCCGAAGTCCGCCTACGCCGCGGTGACCAAGGCGTTCACCAAGGAGTCCGGTCTCACGGTCAAGACGAACACCGTCGACCACGACACCTTCCAGAAGAGCATCACCAGCTACCTCCAGGGCACCCCGGACGACGTGTTCACCTGGTTCGCCGGCTACCGCATGCAGTACTTCGCGAAGAAGGGCCTCGCGAGCCCCCTCGACGACGTGTGGGACAAGATCGGCGGCGGCTTCAACGACGCCACCAAGCAGCTCAGCAAGGGCGAGGACGGCAAGTACTACTTCGTGCCGCTGTACAACTACCCGTGGGCCGTCTTCTACCGCAAGAGCCTCTTCCAGGAGCGCGGTTACCAGGTCCCCCAGAAGTGGGACGAGTTCATCGCCCTGGCCAAGCGCATGCAGAAGGACGGCCTCTCGCCCGTCACCGCCGGCTACGGCGGCGGCGACAACTGGTCGATCCTCGGCGCCTTCGACTACCTGAACCTGCGCGCCAACGGCTACGACTTCCACATGTCGCTGCTGCGCGGCCAGACCTCCTGGACCGACAAGCGCACCGCCCGCGTCCTCGACCTGTGGCGCGAACTCACCCCGTACTACCAGAAGAGCGGTGGCGGCCGGTCCTGGCAGGACGCGGCGCAGACCCTGCTCGACAAGAAGTCCGGCATGGCGGTCATCGGTCTCTTCCTCGGCCAGCAGATCACCGACGAGAAGATCCGCGCCGACATCGACTTCTTCCCCTTCCCGGAGATCGAGGCCGCCAACGGCCAGGACGCCGTCGAGGCGCCCACCGACGGCTTCATGCTCAGCCGCAAGCCCCGCAACGAGGACGGCGCGAAGAAGTTCCTGGAGTTCCTGGGCGGCGCCGCCGCCGAACAGGCATACGGGGGCGTCGACCCCAGCAACCTCGCCGTCAACGAACAGGCGTCGACCGGCTCCTACAACGCCCTCCAGAAGAAGTCGGCCGAACTCATCGCCTCCGCCAAGCACATCAGCCAGTTCGCCGACCGCGACAGCGACCCCGGCTTCATCTCCACCGTCGTCCTGCCCGGCCTGACCGAGTGGCTCGGCCACCCCGACGACGGGGCCGCCACCCTCAAGAAGATCGAGTCGCAGCGCTCGCGCTTCTTCACGGCCTGAACAGGACCGGAAAGGCTCGACCGTGCCCCCCGCGACCTCCTCCCCGTCCCGCCTCGGCCGTGGCGACCGCCTCTTCCTGGCGGCCGTCATCGGCCTGCCCCTGATCGCCCTGCTGGTCTTCGTCTGGCTGCCCGCGCTCGCCTCGGTCGCCCTGTCGTTCACCACCTGGGACGGCATCGACCTGTCGGACATCCACTGGACCGGCATCGAGAACTACACCCAGATCCTCACCAACTACCCGCCGTTCTGGCCGGCGGTGGAACACAACGTCGTCTGGCTCCTGTTCACGGCGCTGCTGCCCACCCCGTTCGGCGTGTTCCTCGCCTACCAGCTGGACCAGAAGATCCGGTTCACCCGCGTCTACCAGACCGCGATCTTCCTGCCGATGGTGCTGTCCCTGGCCGTCGTCGGGTTCATCTGGGAGATCATCTACAACCCGGACACCGGTCTGCTCAACAGCGTGCTGGGCGCGGTCGGTTCGGGCCACCACATCGACTGGCTCGGCAACCCCGACCTCAACCTGTGGGCCGTGCTCGTCGCCTCCAGCTGGCGGCACACCGGGTACATCATGATCCTCTACCTGGCCGGCCTGAAGGGCTTCGACCCCGCCCTCAAGGAAGCCGCCTCCCTCGACGGCGCCAACGGACGGCAGACCTTCTTCCGCGTCGTCCTGCCGGCGCTCAAACCGGTGAACGTCATCATCATCGTCGTCACCGTCATGGAGTCGCTGCGCGCCTTCGACATCGTGTACGTCCTCGGCGGCGGCACCGGCAGCAAACCCGGCATGGAACTCCTGTCCCTGCTCATCACCGACAACATCATCGGCGAGTCCGGCCACATCGGATACGGCTCCGCGCTCGCCGTCGTACTGCTGCTGGTCTCCCTGGCCGCGATCGGCGCGTTCCTCGTGCAGACCTTCCGCAAGGAGGACGCGTGACGACGACGGCACCCCGGGCGGACCTCGACGCCCGCTCCGCCCACCGGCCGGGCCCCACCGCGGCCCGCAGCAGGCCGCCCCGCAACACCGGCCGCCACCTGCTGCTCGGCACGGTCTCCGTGCTCTGGCTCGTCCCGCTGCTGTGGGCCGTCTACACCTCGCTGAGGTCGTACGGCGACACCGCCAAGAACGGCTACTTCTCGCTGCCGCACAGCTTCGGGTTCGGGAACTTCAAGGACGCCTGGACCCAGTCCGGCATGCCGCACTTCTTCTGGAACTCCGTCCTGATCACCGTGCCGGCGGTCCTGGGCACCCTGCTGTTCTCCGCGGCGGTCGCGTTCTTCGTGACGCGCTTCGACTTCCGGCTCAACCTCGCCCTGCTGATGCTGTTCACGGCGGGCAACCTGCTGCCGGCCCAGGTCCTCATCACCCCCCTGTACCGGCTCTACCTCCTGCTCCCGCTGCCGGCGTGGATGAGCGACTCCCTGCTGCTCTACAACTCGGCATGGGGCATCATCGCCATCCACATCGCCTACCAGTGCGGCTTCTGCACCTTCGTCCTCAGCAACTACATGAAGACGATCCCCAAGGAGATCTCCGAGGCCGCGCTCGTCGACGGCGCCCAGGTCTGGCGGCAGTTCTTCCAGATCATCCTGCCGCTGTGCCGCCCGGCCTTCGCCGCGCTGGCCACGCTGGAGTCCATCTGGATCTACAACGACTTCTTCTGGCCGCTCACCCTCATCGAGACGGGTGACAAGCGCCCCATCACCTCGGCCCTGGCCAACCTCCAGGGCCAGTACTTCACCAATCCGAACCTGATCGCGGCCGGTGCCCTCATGACCGCGATCCCCACCCTGCTGGTGTACTTCGCCCTCCAGCGCCAGTTCATCAGCGGACTCACCATCGGCTCGGGCAAGGGCTGAGCCGCCCCGGATCCACCCCCCCCGCCGAAACCCACCTCCAGGAGGCACGACCCATGCGGTCATCCTCGTATTCCGTCCTGTCCGTACGCGGGCTCAGAGCCGCCGTGGTCTTCGCCCTCACGGCGGGCCTGGCCACCGCCGTCCCGGCGGCCGCGCACGCCGAGAGCGCGACGGCGGCCAAGCCGGCCACGTCGGCCAAGGCGCCCGTCGCGGCCAAGCCGTACATGGGCTGGTCGAGTTGGAGTATGCAGTCGTCGAAGTATCCGGGTCTGAACCCGGACGGCGACTACAGCTACCTCACTGAGGCGAATGTTCTGAAGCAGACGGACGCGTTGGCGTCGAAGCTGAAGAGGTTCGGCTACGAGTACGTCAACATCGATGCCGGCTGGTGGCGTGACAACGCCTGGAAGCCGGAGTTCGACCA